>NZ_JBHXCW010000086.1:0-30023 GCF_042725365.1 Lentzea sp. NPDC060358
GTGCCGGGCCAACCTGCGCAGCATGAACGGGCACCGGTTGCCGCGCCTGACCGCGACACCCAGCCACGTCTGGCTCGCGACCGAACCCGAGCCCGGCCTGCCGGTGGCCGACCGCGGCGGCTGGCGCGCCCTGCTGCCCGAGCCGAGCGACTGGCACGAACTGCCCGCCACCCACTACGGCGTCGTGCGCGCACCGCACGTCACCGCCGTGGCCGCGGCCATCGGACTGTGAGACCCACAGGAGGAAGGGAACCATGGAGCAGTACGAACTCGAGGCCGTCAAGCGGATCACCACGCAGCCGCCACGCGACTACAGGACGCTGGCGGTGCGTGGCCTGACCCCGGTCATCGGCGCCGAGGTCACCGGCCTGGACCTGAGCCAGGAGCTGACCGGAGAGCAGCTCACCGAGCTGAAGACGGCGTTCCTGGACCACCACGTGCTGGTGTTCCGCGACCAGGACATCACGCCGGACGACCACCAGCGCCTGGCCGCGAGCTTCGGCGAGCTGCGCCCGGTGAACCCGCCGCCCGAGCACGGCAACCCGTACATCCTCGAGGTCGCGACCGCCCCGGAGGCCGCCACCGTGTTCGGCAACGGCTGGCACGCCGACGGCACCGCCGACGCCGAGCCCTCGCTCGGTTCGATGCTCTACATCACGGAGATGCCGGCACCGGGCAGCGGCGGTGACACGCTCTTCGCGAACATGCACCTCGCCTACGACATGCTCTCGCCGAAGCTGAAGGAACTGCTGACCGGGCTGACCGCGATCCACGACGGCGCGCACGCGTTCCGCGGCCACAAGATCCCCGAGGGCTACGAACCGCCGGTCAGCGAGCACCCGGTCGTCGTGCGGCACCCGGAGACCGACCGGCCGCTGCTCTACGCCAACCCCGCCTACACCTCGCGCATCCCCCAACTGTCGGCCGACGAGAGCCAGGCCGTGCTCGACCTGCTGTTCTCGGTGGTGCCGAACCGGCCGATGCTGGCCTGCCGGGTGCGCTGGGAGCCGAACACGCTGGTGTTCTGGGACAACCGCTGCGTGCAGCACCACGCGGTCTACGACTACTACCCGCACACCCGCTTCGGCCACCGCGTCGCCATCAACGGCGGCCCCCTGAAGGGCTGACATGTCGTCCGAACCCGTGGTGGACGTGCGCGACCCGGCCGTCCTGGGCGATCCGATGGGCGGGTACGACCGCGTCCTCGCCGAGCGGCCGGTCTGCTGGGCCCGGTTGCCCGGCGGCCAGGAGGGCTGGCTCGTGACCGGCAACGCCGAGGTCCGCGCCGTGCTGACGCATTCGGCCGTGCGCAACGATCCCACCGGCCTGCCGGGACAGGGCGCGCAGACGCAGGAGGAGATGTTCCTGGCGCTGGGCACGCCCCCGGAGCACCTGCCGTACCTGCGGGCGAGCCTGCTGAGCCTCGACGGCGCCGAGCACGCGCGGCTGCGGCGCGGCATCAGCCACGCGTTCAGCGCGTCCCGCGTCCAGGCGCTGCGGCCGCGGGTGCAGGAGATCGTCGACGGGCTGCTCGACGGTCTCGGCCCCGCGACCGCGGACCTGCTCGAGGACTACGCCTACCCGCTGGCCATGGCCGTGGTCTGCGAACTGGTCGGGGTGCCCGAAGCGGACTGGAAGGACTGGTACCGCTGGGGCAAGGTCCTCGTCGACGGCGACCCGGAGCGGATCACGCCGACGCTGGGCGAGATGTTCGCCTACTGCCACGCGCTCGTCGACCGGCGCCGGACCGACCCTCGCGCGGACCTGCTCAGCGAGGTCGTCGTCCAGGACGACCTGACCGACGTCGACATCGTGGCGCTCGTGGTGTTCCTCGTGCTCGCCGGGCACGAAACCATGGCACACATGCTGTCCAACGCGGCGCTCGCGCTGATGCGCGACCCCGCCCAGCGGGACCTGTTGCGCACGGAGCCCTCGCTATGGCCGGCCGCGGTCCGCGAACTGGTCCGCACCGATGGTCCGGTGCAGCTGGCGCGGCTGCGCTACGCCGCGGCCGATTTCGAGGTGGGGGGCACGAAGATCAGCGCCGGCGACGCCGTGCAGGCGGTGCTCGGGGCCGCCAACCGCGATCCGGCCCAGTTCGCCTGCCCGCACCACGCCGACGTGCGCCACCAGGCCGAACACGGCGGTCGCGAGGGCAGCGTCGGGTTCGGCTGGGGTCCGCACTTCTGCCTCGGTGTCGCCCTGGCGAAACTCGAGGCCGAGATCGCGCTGCGGAGCCTGTTCGACCGCTTCCCCGCGATGGCTCCGGCCGCCGAACCGGCGTGGGTGCCGTTGCCCCGCGGGCGGCACCGGGTCGCCCTGGAGGTGACCCTGCGGTGAGCGCGCCCGCTCCCGACGTCTCGGTCATCCTGCCCTGCGCCGGACTCGGCACGCGGTTCGGAGCGCCGTACGCGAAGGAGCTGCACTGCCTGGCCCCCGGGATCACCGTGCTCGACCGCAGCCTGGAGACCGTGGTCGACCTGGCCGAGAGCGGGGCGGCCGTGCGGGTGGTCGTCGTGTTCGCCCCGCACAAGCTGGACACGGTGAAGTACCTGGCGCGCTACGCCGGGACCCTCCAGCTGGTCTTCGTCTACCAGGACGACGACACCGAACCGGGGCTCGACGGCGCGATCCGCTGCGCGCTGCCGATGACGCGAGGACCGGTGGCCCTCGTCCTGCCCGACATCTTCGTCAGCGGCGCGGGCAGCCTGCGGACAGTCCTGCGGCTGACGGACGCGTCGGCCTGGGGTGTGGTGGCCGCGAAGGAGCACGACCCCGTCGTCCTGCGACAAGCGGGCGCGCTCGCCGTGGACGGCGAAGACGGTGTCGTGACCGTCGAAGCCGCCGCGGAGAAGCCGGCCGATCCCGCGGGCTTCAACGCGCACTGGGGCATCGTGGCGGTCCACGAAGACGACGCCCACCGGCTGCCGGACGTCGCACGACGGGACTCGAACAGCCCGCTGGCCGGCGCCCGCGCCCTCATGGTCGAGCGGATCGTCAACTACAACACCACCGAAGGGTGAGCATGCTCGACGACGTGATGGCGGCGCTCGACACGGTCCTGCCCCGGCTGGCCGCGGTGACCGGCACCCCCGGGGTCGCCGTCGCGGTGGCGACGAGCGACGAGCTCCGCACGGCCTCGACCGGGTTCGCCGACCTGGCCGCGACCACACCGATGACCGCCGAGACCGTCGCGCCCGCGGGCTCGCTCACCAAACCGGTCACCGGCCTGGCCTTCGCGCAGCTGGCCGAGGCCAGCGTGGCCGGGTGGGACACGCCGGTCGACGACGTGCTCCCCGCCGGACTGCGCGGTCCCGGCGCGGCGCCGGTCACCACCGCCGCGCTGGCCGCGCACCAGGCCGGTTACTACAGCGACATCGTCACCGCCGTGGCACCTTCCGCGCCGGTGGAGCCGATCCTCGACTACGTCCGGCGGCGGCACGAGACCGGCCGCTCCGACGAGTACGGCGGAGTGCTGCCGCTGATGGCGGAACCGGGCCCGTACTCCTACTCCAGCTTCGGGGTCGGTGTGCTCGGCGGCGTCGTCGAGCACCTGGCAGGCGAGCCGTACGAGGCCCGCGTCCACCGAGACGTGTTCGCACCGGCGGGAATGACGAGCACGAGCATCAACGGCACCGGTGGCGCCACCGGGTACATGGCGTTCGGCGACTGGTGCGTGCCGAGCCCGCCGCTGCGGACGTCGGCGTATCCGGGGGTCGGGATGCACACCAGCGCCGCGGACTTCGCACGGCTGCTGCAGTCCTTGCTGCGCACCGCCCGGGGTGACCGCGGCCTGGTCGGGCCGGACTCGCTCGCGGCGATGGTGAGCCCGCGGGTCGAGCGCCCGAGCCCGCACGGCGTCCGCTCGTTCTCCGGCCTGACGTTCGAGCTCGCCGACCCGGATCTGGGCGAGGACTGGTGGTGGGGGCACACGGCAGCGTTCCCGTGGGGGTTCTGGTGGGAGGCGCGGGTCTGGCCGCACCGGGACCTGGCCGCGGTCGCGGTGGGCAACCGGTGGGACATGGCCCGGTTCCACAACCCCGCCACACGCAGCGCCCCTGGCCTGGCCGTGGACTGGGCGGGCCGCTGGGCGCGGTCCGGTGCACCGGTGAAACTCCCGGACATGGACGGCGGCCCCCGGTGGACCGGTCCCCGGCCCACACCCGAAAGCTCCCGCTGGATGGGCGTGCTGGTGGGCGAACGCACCCACGGCCTGCTCGGCGTGCCCGAACCCCTGCCGGTCACGGCACTGACCGCCGGCGCCCGTTCCCTCGGCGGCGCCGACGCGTCCGGCTGGGAGCCGGCAGCGTTCGCGCGCGGCGTGGCGCAGGCGCAGGCGGTGGCACCGGACCCGGCCGCACTCGGCGTGCTCGGCCGCGAACTCGGCCCGGCCGCGGCCCTGTGGATGCTGGAGTGCGGGGCGGCGAGCGCGGACGTCACGATGCCGGTCGGCTTCTACGCCGGAGGGTCCCGGTGACACGAATACTGCTCTCGACCTACGGAACGCGCGGCGACGTCGAACCGCTGGTGGCCCTCGCGCTGGAGCTTCGCGCACTCGGCGCCGAAGTGCGGATGTGCACTCCGCCAGACGAAGAATTCGAGCAGCGGCTGGCCGGTCTCGAAATCGACGCCGTGCCGGTGGGCCCGCCGATCCGGGCGCTGATGAACGGCACAACCCCACCGTCGGCGGCGGAGATCTCCCGGTACCGCACCGACCTGGTCGACGCGCAGTTCTCCGTCCTCCCCTCCGCGGCGGCCGGCTGCGACGCACTGGTCGTGGCAGGCCTGGCGCAAGTCGCCGCCCGATCCGTGGCCGAAGCCGCAGGCATCCCGTACGTGTACGTGACCTATGCGGCGGTCAACCTGCCCTCACCGCACCACGCGCCGCCCCCGCGCTCCGGCTGGCCGGAATCGCAGGCGGACAACACAACGCGGTGGAAACTCGACGCCGACCTGGTCGACGCACAGTTCCGCGAGCCGCTCAACCACCACCGCGCCGCGCTCGGCCTGCCCCGGGTGACCGCGGTGCGAGACCACGTGTACTCGGACCGGCCGTGGCTGGCCGCGGACCCGCTCCTCGGCCCCTGGCCACCGGGCCAGGACCTCGAAGTGGTCCAGACCGGCGCGTGGACCACAGTGGACGAACGCCCTCTGCCGGCCGACCTGACGGACTTCCTGGCCGCGGGCCCACCACCGGTCTACGTGGGTTTCGGCAGCATCGGCCCGGCGCCCGGCGTCGCCCGCTGGGCGGTCGACGCCAGCCGCGCCCGAGGCCACCGCGTCCTCGTCTCCCGCGGCTGGGCGGACCTGGACCTGGACGACTGCTTCGCCCTCGGTGACGTCAACCACCAGCGCCTGTTCGACGAACTGACGGCTGTGATCCACCACGGCGGCGCGGGCACCGTGCACACGGCCGCCAAGGCAGGCGTGCCGCAGGTGGCCGTCCCGATCCAGGTGGGAGACAACCCGTACTGGGCCGGCCAGGTGGCAGCCTGCGGGGTCGGCGCGGCCCTCGACGGCCGCACGGCGACGAGGGAGAGCCTCGCGGCGGCGCTCGATGTGGCACTGGCGCCCGCGACCCGTGACAGGGCCAAGGCGGTGGGAGCCGAGATCCGCACCGACGGCGCGAGGAACGCGGCACGTCTGCTGCTCAACGGCCTCTACGAGCACTAAGAAGAGGGGCTGCCGACCAATTTGGTCGGCAACCCCTCTTCCTTACGACAAACACAGCTGACAACACCTGTCCCGGGACGGTGTCGTGGTCATGATCGACCTTCCTTTCGATGCCGGCCTTCACGTCACCCGGACGTCCCGGCACTGTCCTGAACACAACAACTACCAGTCCAATTGCATGAATCGCGCGCACCTCGACCGCCCGGCCGGTGCGAAGTCCGCAGAACCGGGGTGGCTCGGCAACGCTCAGTCGTACGCGCCGCCTGCCGCACCCGGCGCACGTGCCCCGAGCTCTCCTTGTACTGCTGATCCCTGGCAGAAGCGGACATGGTTGCCGAGGCGCTGCGCGTACAGGATTCGGCACATGGACACGATGAGGAGTCAGATCGTTCTGGTCACCGGGGGGAACAAGGGACTGGGGCTCGAGACCGTGCGGCGCCTCGCCGCTCTGGGGGCGACGGTGGTGATGGGCTCACGCGACCCCGCCCGGGGCGCCGCAGCGGCGCAGGGCCTCGCGAACGGCGGGGACGTGGTGGTGGTCCCGCTCGACGTGACGTCCGACAGTTCGGTGACCGCGGCCGCCGACGAGGTCGAGCGGCGCTATGGCCGGCTCGACGTGCTCGTCAACAACGCGGGTGTCGACCGGCACGGCATCCCGCCGGCCGAGGTCACCGCCGCCGACATGGAGGAGCTGTTCGCCACGAACGTGTTCGGTCAGGTCCGGGTGACCCGCGCGTTCGTGCCGCTGCTCCGCCGCTCGCCGGCGCCGCGGATCGTGATGGTCTCCAGCGGACTCGGTTCCTTCGCGGTCACCCACGACCCGGCGCGTCTGGAGAGCACCGTGCCCGCGCTGGCCTACTGCGCGTCGAAGGCGGCGTTGAACATGGTGACGACCCAGTACGCCAAGGCGCTGCCGGGGTTCCGGGTCAACGCCGCCGATCCCGGCTACACGGCGACCGACATCAACGGTCACCGAGGTCCTCAAACCGTCAGCGAGGGCACCGACGCGATCGTCGCGCTCGCCATGATCGCCGCGGACGGACCGACCGGCGCCTTCGTGGACCGGCACGGTGCCGTCGGCTGGTGACGGGGCGGTGCCAGCCCTCGGCGCGTAGATTGGTCGGCGGCCGCCGCGGTGGCGGCTGGGACGGGGGCTGTCGCACGACAATGGACCGAGCCGAGCTGGGTGTGGTGCTGCGGGTCTGGCGGGAACGCCTCCAGCCGGTCGACGTCGGGCTGCCGGACGGTGCCCGCCGGCGCACACCGGGGTTGCGCCGGGAAGAGGTGGCTCAGCTGGCCGGGGTCTCGGTCGACTACCTGACCCGGCTCGAGCAGCGGCGCGGGCCCATCCCTTCGGAGTCGGTGCTCAGCGCCGTGTCGGGTGCGCTGCGACTCACCGAGGCCGAACGCCGGCACCTGTTCCACCTCGCCAGCACGGCGCCCCCGCCACCGGACCGCATCCTCTCGGAGGTGCGGCCGCAGGTGCGGAGGCTGCTCGACCGGTTCACCGGCCTGCCCGCGTTCCTGATGGACGCCAAGACCGATGTGCTGGCCTGGAACGACATGGCGGTCGCCTTGCTGGGCGACTTCGCGGCGAAGCCCCCGGCCGAGCGGAACATGATGCACGAGAAGTTCCTCGGGCCGCCGAGCGTGTTCGGCGCCGACGACGAGGAGCGCGATCGCATCGACCGGATCATGGTGGCGCACCTGCGCCAGTCGGCCGGTCGCTATCCCGAGGACCCGGGACTGCTAGACCTGGTGCGACGGCTGCTCGTAGGGAGCCCGCGTTTCGCGGCGCTGTGGGCGGACCGGGACGTCGCCGCGCGGCGCGAGGACCGCAAGGGGGTTCACCACCCGAGGCTCGGTCTGCTCGTGCTCGACTGCGACACCCTGCAGGTGAGCGATGACGACCAGGTGATCCTGGTCTTCTCCGCCGCTCCCGGGACGCGCGAGGCCGACGCCCTGGAAGAGCTCAGCGCGTCAGGCGGGCAGAACCACCAGCCGTCCTGACGAGCGGGCCGTCGCCCCGGTGCACCGCGCGCTGCCGGGCCGACCTCGGCACAGCGCCGCGAACCGGCGGAGTCCGATCAGGACACGGGCGGTTCCTGCGGGCTCGCGGGAGTCCGCAGGTGCGCCCCGATGGCCTTGCTCACCTCGGTCAGGAACTCCGCCACGGTCGCGCGGTCCTCTTCGGACAGTGCCGCGGACACGGCGTCGATCGACTGGATCACGGGTCCCCAGGTTTCGGACGTGGCCTGGCGGGCGGTGGGTGTGGGCACCACGGTGATGCGCCGCCGATCGGCCGTGTCACGCCTGCGCTCGACGTGCCCTGCCTGCTCGAGCCGATCGATGAGACCGGTGGCCGAGGCCGACCGGATCCCGAGGCGCTCGGCGAGGTCGGCCGCGCCGAGCCCATCGTGCCGCACCAGCACGCCCAGCGCCTCCATGTCGTTGGCACCCATGCCCAGGGACCGGGCCAGTTCGCCGGTGAGCTGACGGCTGACACGGCCGAGGTCGCGCACAGCGGACGTGACCGGATCCAAGTCGGCGAACAGGGCGAGGTCGTCGGAGTGCATGTCCCCCATTTAATCACAGCAACCTGATTGCTAGGAAAACTTGCCATATTTCAAACTAGTAGATAGCTTGGCGAAGTAGATGGTGGATCGAGTCGAAACGAGGACCCATGACCGCGTCCGATGACCGCGACATGCCCGACAACCGGGGACGCTGGGGTGCCGACGACGAACTCGGCACGCTCAACCTGATCACCGCCGACGTCCGGGCCCGAGCGGTGGCCGAGGCTCGCACCGGACGGTGGGTGTCACTGGCGATGCCGGTGACACCCGCGTCGATGATGGGCGGACCGTTCGCCGCGGCCGCACCGGCGTCCCCGCCCGTCCAGCAGGCGCTGCTCCACACCGGCACGCCGCCGATGGGAATGGCCGAGGTGCTCGTCCTGACCCCGCACCACCCCGCGCTCACCCACCTCGACGCACTGGCGCACATCCCGGTCGACGGACTCGTCTACCCCGGACGACCGCTCGGCGAGGCGGTCACACCCGCCGGTGTGCAGCACGGATCGACGACGGCGTTCGCCGACGGCCTGCTCACCCGCGGCGTCCTGCTCGACCTGGCTCCCGGCGGGCGCCTCCCGTCCGCCCACCCCGTCACGGGCGCCGACCTGGACGAGGCAGAACACCGCAGCGGAGTGCACGTAGAGCCCGGTGACGCCGTTGTGGTGCGCGGCGGCTGGACGTTCTCCTGGGAAGGAACCGCACCGACGCCCGGCCTGACCCCCGACGCGGTCGACTGGCTACGGCGCCGCGACGTCTCCCTCTACGCCGGCGACATCGGCGACGCCTTCCCTCCACTCGACCCCCTGGCGCCGATGCCGCTGCACCTGATCGGCCTGGCGAGGCTCGGACTGCCCCTGATCGACGGCGCGGAGGTCGAGGCTCTGACCGAGGCCTGCGCCGAACTCGGCCGGTACTCGTTCCTGCTCACCGTCGCACCGCCGCGGCTGCGCGGCGCCACCGGTGTACCGGTGAACCCCATGGCGATCTTCTGAAGCCACGGCGACAGGCCGCCGGCGGTTTCCGGCCGAGGTGCGGTCGTCGTGACTCAGAACGGCGGTTCAGGGTGATGTGCGGACAGGGCACTACAAGCCACCGAGTGGCCGGGCTCCGCCAACTCGTCCTGCAGACACCGGCACCGTGATCGCGGACGCGCTCGGCTTCCACAGCAAGCACGTCACTCGAATCCGTGCCGACGCAGGTAGCGTCTGGAAGACCTACGCCCCTGCATTCACAGCCGATGAGGTTCACCGTGGGATGCCAACTGCTCGATCGATGAAGCCTGCCGGCCTCGAGGGCCGACTCCTGCGGGGCAGGAGAACGCCCGCGCTACCCGCTACCGAAACGGACCATCCGCCTCGGCCAGGCCTGGGCCCGTCATAGGATCCGGTCATGGCGAACCGTTCGTACCTGTACAGCACCAGCAATCGGCCGGAGTCCTATGAGGACCGTCCGGAGACGATCTCCGGGTTGTCGGAATGGCCCTACGCCATCCCGTTCTCCTTCCTGGTGCTCCTGTCCGGCGATCCCCGGCTGTGCGCGTCCCTGATCGCCGACGGGTTCGACGGCGAGCCCCCTGAGAGCAGGACCACGCTGTACGCCATCAGCGGCGAGTTCGACGCCGGGTTCGCGCGACTGACGAAGTTCGCCGCCGCCGTACGCGCCGTGAGCGACGCCGAGGGCCTGCACGCCGGGCTCGCCGAGGCGGAGCGGTTCCTCGACGCGCACCGCGACCGGTACGTCCTGCTTGAGACCATCGAACTCGACACCATGATCGAGAGCGGCGAAGACGAACTGCGGGCGCTCATCGAGAGCCACCTCGACCTGTGCCGGGCGGCGGGCGCGGCCATCGACGCCCTGCCCGATGACCCGGCAGCGGCCGGGGCCGTGCTCGCCGCCGCGGCGGCCGAGCGGTCGGCGCCACCGCTGGACGCCTTCCACGGGCTCGTGCTGACCGACGACTTCGACAACACGCGCGACGACAGGACCGACAACCCGATCGGCCTCAGCTGGTGGACCGACGTCCTCTACTTCGCGCTCTGGAACCGGGCGGAGTACGCGGCGAACCAGCCGAACCAGTAGCCCGCGGTGGCCAGGACGGCCTCGGCGTTGGCCTCGTGCCCGGCCGGCGTGGTGTGAACGTCGGTGACTGTGTAGAAGTACGTCAGCGCGCACACCCGGCGCCACCGGTGCCAGCACGGGGCCGTATTCGGGGCACCTGGCCGTCTCGGTCGGCGGCCCCGTAGGCGCCGGCCTCGGCAGTGACGTCGACGAACGCCACGTCGGCCTTCCCGTACTCGGCCTCGAACGCCGGGTGAAGAAGTCGCGGAACAGCGACACGGACTGGCGGCATGTGGGGTGCCACAACACTTTCCGATAGGGATGACCTGCGCATCAAGCAGCTGCAGTTTCGTGTTCGTTGATCAGCCCCGTGCGTGCCGAAAATTACGTCCGCACAGGTCAAACAGCATGCCGATACTCGTGACCGCTACGGCTGTACGCGCCGCCTGGCAGTCACGCCCCCCTCAGCTCCGCGATTCGGTTCAGCGCGCTCCGACCAGGCAACCCTCCACCATGGACCAGAGCAGGGCACCGGTATTGGAAGCGTTGCAGGCGTTCCGCGAACACGGTTACACGCCGTTCACCCCGCCCGGCCACCGGCAGGGCCGTGGCGTGGACCCACGCGTGCTGGACGTGCTCGGTGAAGCGGTGTTCGCCGCCGACGTCATCCCGGTCAACGGCTTGGACGACCGGCTCAACCGCCATGGCGTCATCGAGCACGCCCAGCAGCTGATGGCCGAGGCTGTCGACGCCGAGCAGGCGTTCTTCTCGACGTGCGGCAGTTCGTTGTCGGTCAAGAGCGCCATGCTCTCGGTCGCGGGACCGCACGAGAAGCTCATCGTGCCGCGGCACGCCCACAAGTCCGTCGTCTCGGGCCTCATCCTCAGCGGTGTCTCGCCCGTGTGGCTCTCTCCGCACTGGGACGCCGAACGCCACTTGTCGCACTCGCCCGGCCCCGACCAGGTGCGCGCCCTGTTCGAAGCCGAGCCCGAGGCGAAGGGGATGCTGCTCGTGACACCCAACGACTACGGCACGTGTGGCGACATCGCCGCGATCGCCGCTGTGTGTCACGAATTCGGAAAGCCACTGATCGTGGACGAGGCCTGGGGCGCGCATCTGCCCTTCCACCCGAACCTGCCGCCGTGGGGCATGGACGCCGGCGCCGACGTCGTCGTCACCAGCGTGCACAAGTCCGGCGCCGCGATCGAGCAGAGCTCGGTGTTCCACCAGCAGGGCAACCTGGTGGATCCGAAGGTGCTCAAGACCCGGGAGGACCTGCTGGCCACCACCAGCCCCACGTCGCTGGTCTACGCCACGCTCGACGGCTGGCGTCGGCAGATGGTCGAGCGTGGCGAGGAGATGCTCACCGCGGCCCTCGCACTCGCGCACTTCACTCGCGCCGCCATCGACGAGCTGCCCGGCCTGCGAGTGATGGGCCGCAGGGAGTTCGTGGGCGAGAGCCTGGCCACTTCGTTCGACCCGCTCAAGATGGTCGTCGACCTGACCGGGCTGGGCATCAGCGGCTACCAGGCCACGGACTGGCTGCGCGAGCACCGGCGCGTCACGCTCGGTCTGTCCGACCACCGGCGTGTCGTCGCCCACTTCACCCATGCCGACGACCACCGCACCGCTTCCGTCCTGCTCGACGCCCTCGCCGCCCTGGTCAAGGCCGCCGACGAGCTCCCCGCGCCACCGAGGGTGGACCTGCCGTCGCCGGAGGACCTGCAACTGGAGACGGTGATGCTGCCGCGCGACGCGTTCTTCGCCGAGGTCGAACAGGTCGCCGCCCAGCACGCGATCGGCAGGATCAGTGCCGAGATGGTCACGCCGTATCCACCCGGTGCCCCCGCGGTCCTGCCGGGAGAAGTGATCACCCAGGAGGTCGTCGACTACGTCCGCAGCGGGCTGAGCGCCGGAATGCAGCTGCCTGACCCCGCCGATCCCGACCTCACCAGCTTCCGGGTTGTGGCAAGGAATCAATGACGACCTGACCGCCGTTTGCCGTGGCTTCGCTCGGGTAGGCCACCTCACGGAGGCACATGATGAGCGTTGTCAGCATGATCCGTTCCGCCGCCCACGAGAACGTCCTGCGCGCCGCGATGGGCATACCTCGATTACTCCGCCACCCGGTCTGGACGGACACCTGGCCGGATCGGCGCGGCGGACTCGGTGTCGTGCTCGTCCCGGGATTCGGCTCCGGGGACGTCAGCCTCACCCTCATCGCGAAGTGGTTGCGCAGCAACGGTTGCAGGACGGCCGGTGCGCACATCGGGCTCAACGTCGGCTGCACCGGCGACTTGGTCGACCGGGTCGAGCGCCGGCTGGAACAGCACGTGGCGGTCACCGGTGACCAGGTGGTCTTGCTCGGGCACAGTCGCGGTGGTGGTCTCGCTCGGCTCGTCGCCGTCCGGCGGCCGGAGCTCGTGCGTGGCCTCGTGATGATGGGGAGTCCGGTGCTCGATCCGTTGGGAAACCCAGGTGTGTTGCGAGCAGCGCGCTTGCTGGCACGGCTGTCTAGCGCCGGACTTCCCGGCATGCTCGACGAGGACTGCCTGACCGGCTCCTGCTACAGGGAGAACATGGCTTCTCTCGCAGCGCCTCTGCGCGTTCCGGCGATCGCGTTCTTCTCCCGGCGGGATGCGATCGCCCCCTGGCGCTCGTGCCTCGATCCCTTCGCGAAGTGCGTCGAGATCCGCAGCACCCACACCGGCATGGCCCTCGATCCCGACCTCTACCACGCGCTGGGACTTTGCTTGGAGCAGTGGACCGCATCGGACTTCACCGACACCGGTGAGACCGACGAACCGAACAGCCCGGCTGTGAGCAGATGGTCATAGACGCGCTCGGCGTCAGCCTCCTCGGTCGTCCACCGCGGAACTCAGCATCGCGGCGATCTCGACGAGCTCGCGATCGGTGATCGACTTCTCGTCCGCTCGTTCCAGCAACCCGCTTCGAGTGACCACAGGCAGGGCTCCGCGCAGCTCCTCGGCCGCAAGGTCCTCGCGGCTCGCCACACGTAGTGCCTCTCCCCCAGCACCAGTGCCGAATCGCCCGACACTCGAGCGTCGAGCCCATGACAGGAAGAAGGCCTCCTCGCGGACCCGGTGGTGGCATTGCCGACGAACTGGAGTGAGCCGGTCACACCGGTTCAGCCCTGGTCCGGGTCATCGGAGACCGAGTAGTCGGAGACACCGACGTTCCCGGTCGGATTCGGTTCGGGATGCGCAGAGCCGGATCCGCTCCGTCCGGCAAGCGTGTCCGCATCATCCGCATCCGCCTCTGCCAGGGAAGTACGGCTCTCGTCGTCGTACTCCTGCTCCGGGTTCTGACCTTCGGTGCTCATGCCGGTCGGCTACCCCGGAGGCGCCACGATGAACTTGTGGTGCGGTCCAAGCGGAAGATGAAGCTGATGCGCTCGTCCACCGCCGCCTACGCGATCCAGGTTTGACCCGGTTTGCACGGGTACCACCTCGTTACCGGCAACTACAGGAGGTAGCGATGGCAACCGGTGAGACCGGTTTCGACGACGTCACCTACGACCTCATCTCCGTGCAGTACCACGCGCTGAAGGCAGGACACGACTACGGCCAGTACGTCCGCGACGCGGACAACGCCGGTAGGCAGGACATCGCCGACTTCTTCCGCAGTGTCATGGAAGAGGACTCCGCGCGGGCCAGGCAATGCCACAAGTTCATCGCGGACCTGTCAGGGTCTGGCGAATCAGGGCCCGCAGTGAGCTGACAACATCGCCGAGGTCGTGCCACGGCACCCGTTTCCCCGAGATCGCGCGGGTGGCCGGGCGCGACCGAAGCGAATCCTTGTTCTCCCTTGGAGTGGTCATGCCGCCTTCGGTGTCATCGGATTCCTGATGTCCCGCACCGCCTACCACGCGTACTGGTACTTGCTCGGGGGTGGCGTCGTCCACCTGATGCTGTGGCTTTACGGTCTGCTGCCCGCGAGTTCCGTGGGCAGCAGGTTTCCGCGTTGTCCTGCTGATGTTTCCGGTTCGGTCTTGGCCCGCTCCTACACCGGGGGCCGCTTCTACCGCGATGTGTTCCCACGAGTGACACGTGAGCACCCTGTCATGGCCGGCGATGCCCTGGCTCTCTCGCCGCACGGGGTCCGCCAGCAGCACTCTCACGACTCGCACGACATCCGCCGATCGCTCCGACTGGACCAACGTGACTTCCGGTCACCTCGTTGACCACCGTGTCGACCGCCCCCAGGCTGGCCTCTCGCCTGACGGACATCGCGCACTCGTTTCCGTTCAGCGCTTCCGGCATGCTGTTCACCGACGGGCATCAAGCGGGGCTGCCTGCGGTGAGATCGCCTTGGAACTCGGCTTGGTCGTCGGTGTCGCGGTCCCCGGTCTCGTGGCGTTGGCGCCGCGGTTGTCGACGCTGGGTGCGGAACGTCTGCGCGACCGCGGATCTGACCCATGCCAACCCTTGTCTAACCAGCGCCGAGTGCGGCCATGGTGTCCCGGCAGAGCTGGAGCTCCTCACGCGGCCGCACCACGAGCACCGGTACGGCCGCGTCCGGTGAGCTGATCCGCCCGTCGCCGCCGGGATCGCCGTTCACCTCGCCGCGGATGCCGAGCAGGGCGAGGCCCGCGACGACGTCGGCGCGCACTTCCGGCTGGTCCCAGCCGATCTCCCCGGTGAACACCAGGGCGTCGATCCGGTCGAGCGAGGTGGCGGACGCGGCGAGCTCACGGCGGACGCGGTGGGCGAAGACCCGCAGGGCCGTCGCCGCCGCCTCGTCCCCCTCTCCGGCAGCGGCCACGAGGTCGCGCGTGTCCCCGGACCGGCCCCCGGACAGCCCGAGGAGGCCGGACTCGTTGTTGAGGCAGTGCTCGACGGTGTCGAGGTCGAGGTCATCTCGCCGGAGCAACCACAGCAGCATGCCGGGGTCGATGCTGCCGGACCGCTTCGACATCGGCACGCCCTCGAGCGGCGTGAAGCCCATGGAGGTGTCGACGCTGCGGCCGTCGCGGACGGCGCACACCGAGCTGCCACCGCCCAGGTGGGTCATCAGCAGGCTCAGCCCGGTCGCCGGCCGGTCCAGGAGCTCGGAGGTGCGGTCGAGCGCCCAGCGGTAGGACAAGCCGTGGAAGCCGTAGCGGCGCAGGCCGTAGCGCTCCCGCCACACGGCGGGCAACGGGTAGGTGGCGGCGGCCTCGGGCAGGTCGTTGTGGAACGCGGTGTCCGGGCACAGCACGTGCGGGACGCCGGGCAGCCGTTCGCGCAGCACGCCCAGCAGCGTCAAGGCCGGCGGTACGTGCAACGGCGCCAGGTCCGCCGTACGCTGTGCGGCGGCCACGGACCTGTCGTCCACAACGGTCGCGCGCGCAGGTCCGGGCCACCGTGGACGAGGCGGTGTCCCACAGCGGTCACCTCGTCCACGCGGTCGAGCAGCTCGTCCAGTGCGTGGCGGGCCTCGTCCGAGTCCGGCGGGTGCCCGACCTCTGCGGTGGCGATCACCTCTTCGGCGTCCGGGTCGAGCAGGTGTGCCTTGAGGCTGCCGGAGCCGGCGTTGACGGTGAGGACACGGCTCACGCGGTCCACCGCCACTCGGTGATCTCCTGCGGATCGGTCCCTTCGCGGTGCGCGACCTCCCGCAGGCTGTCGCGTTCGCGGATCAGCCGATCGGCGAGCCCGTGGTCGTGCCCGGTGCGGCGCAGCGCGTCCACGGCGAGGTCGTGACGGCTCATCCGGTTGCTCACGAGCAGGTCGAACGGCGTGGTCGTGGTGCCTTCCTCCAGGTAACCGTGCACGTGGAAACGCTCGGTCTCCGGCCTGCCGTGCAGCACCTCGTGCACAGCCGAGGGATAGCCGTGAAAACCGAAGACGACCGGGGTGCGTTCGCCGAAGCAGGCGGTGAAGTCCTCGTCCCGCAGGCCGTGCGGGTGACGGGAGGCCGGTGCGAGGGACAGCAGGTCGACCACGTTGACGACGCGCACGGTCAGATCAGGAGCGTGTTCACGCAGCATCGCGGCTGCCGCCAGCACTTCGACGGTCGGGATGCCACCTGCGCAGGCGAGCACCACGTCGGGTTCTCCGTCTCCGTGGCAGGCCCATTTCCAGACGCCCGCGCCCGCCTCGCAGTGCTCCTCGGCTGCGTCGAGGCCGAGCCACTGCGCTCCGGCGTTCTTGCCCGCGATCACGAGGTTGATGCGGTCGGTGGAGGCCAGGCAGTGGCGCAGGGTGACGAGCAGCGTGTTCGCGTCCGGCGGCAGGTAGATCCGCGCGGTGGACGCCTTCTTCGTCAGCAGGTTGTTGAGGAAGCCGGGGCCCTGGTGGCTGTAGCCGTTGTGCTCCTGCCGCCAGCCTTCGCTGGTGAGCAGGTAGTTCAGGCCGGCCACCGGTGCGCGCCACGGCACCTCGCCGGACATCTTGAGGAACTTGGCGTATTGGTTGACCATGCTGTCCACGATCGAGGCGAACGCCTCGTAGCACGGGAAGAGGCCGTGCCGCCCGGTGAGCACGTATCCCTGCAGCCAGCCCTGGCACAGGTGCTCCGACAGCACTTCCACCACCCGGCCGCCCGGCGCCACGTGTTCGGCGGTGTCCGGCAGCGGCCACGTGAACGCCCGGTCCGTCACCTCGAGCAGAGCGCCGAGTTTGTTCGACTCCAGCTCGTCCGGGCAGAGCACCCGGAAGTCGCGGCGGTCCTCGGTCGCGCGCACCAGACCGGCCAGCCACTCCCCCGCCGTCCCGGTCGGGCTCGCCGACGTGGCACCCGGTGCGGGCACGTCCACGGCGAACCCCGCCACGTCGGGCAGGGGCAGGTCGCGGCGCAGGCGCCCGCCGTTGGCCTCGGGCACCCGGCCCAGCCTCAGCCCCTCGGGCGGCAGCCCGGCCAGCAGGTCGTCGTGCGGACGGCCGTCCGCGTCGAAGAGCTCCTCGGGCCGGTACGACCGCAGCCACTGTTCCAGCAACGCGAACTCGGTGTCGTCGTCCTGCACCGCGCCCAGCGGCACCTGATGCGCGCGGAAGGTGCCCTCCAACCGCTCACCCGCGGCGCCGCGTTCCGGTACGCCCCAGCCCTTCGGCGAGCGCAGCACGATCATGGGCCACACCGCGCGCTCGCCAGGCTGCCACCGTTCCCGCACCGCCGTGATCTCCCGGTGCGCCAGGTCGAGCGTCTCGGCGAGCAGCGCGTCCGGGTCGTCCGCGCCGGTGACGTCGACGAGGTAGGGCGACCAGCCGGCACCGCTGAAGTACGCCGTGAGCTCCTCGTCACTCATGCAGCCGTAGATCGTCGGGGACGAGATCTTGTACCCGTTGAGGTGCAGCACGGGCAGCACCGCACCGTCGGTGCGGGGGCTCAGGTACTTGCTCGCGTGCCACGAGCCCGCTGTAGGACCGGTTTCGGCTTCGCCGTCCCCCACCAGGCAGGCGACGAGCAGATCCGGCTTGTCCAGAGCGGCGCCGAACGCCGTGGCGAGCGCGTACCCGAGCTCGCCTCCCTCGTGGATCACGCCGGGCACCTCGGGCGAGAGGTGGCTGGGGAACCCGCCGGGCCAGGAGAACCGGCGCACCAGCTCGGCCAGCCCCGCCTCGTCCCGCCCCAGTGCCGGGTCCAGCAGGGCGTGCGTGCCCTCCAGCCACAGGTTGGCGTGCACGGCGGGCGCACCGTGACCCGGCCCGGTGACCAGCAACGTGCGCTGCCCGGTCCGCCGCACCAGGCCGTTGAGGCCGCTGTAGAGCAGCGTGATGCCGGGGCAGGTGCCCCAGTGGCCCAGAAGCCTGGGCTTGAGGTGCTCGCGACGCAGCGTTTCACGCAGCAGTACGTTGTCCTTCAGGTAGATCATCGCCGCGGCCGCGTAGTCGCACGCCCGGCGGTAGCGGTGGACGGCCTCGGTCTCGCGAGTCTGCGTGGTCGTCATAGGACCGGCTACCCGCGAAAGCGGGGCCTACCCGATCGCCTGTCAGCGGTTCCGGCCGGACAACGCGTCGCGCATCCGGTCGGCCGGTGGGCTGTCCGGAGCCGCGAGGCGGGGACGGGTCGGCGCGACCTTCCTGGCCGCGATGACCCTGCTCCCGTGTCGTGGTCCTGCGTCAGGCTCGTGATGTTCCTCCCGCGGCCCGCAGCCGGACGGGTCCTGCGTCGATCGGCACGCGGAACAGGTGGTAGGGCTTCTGCCTGCGGTCCTGCCCGCCCTGGTACCTGGCCTGCCGGTGCAGCTGGTTGGCGGTGACGTAGAGCTGGCCGTCGGCGACCGACATCGTGTCCGGCCACAGCAGCCGCGGGTCGTGCGCGACGGTCTCGAACGTGCCGTCCGGCAGCCTGCGCAGCACCGCGTCGTGCTCGAAGTCCGTCAGGTACAACCGGCCGGCGTCATCGGTCTCCAGGCCGTCGGAGCCACCGCCCTTGTCGCCCTCGTCGACGACCTGCTCCCCCACCTCGTCGTCGGTGCACCGTCCAGCCCCAGGCGGGCGGGGGTGTCGGCGCACCGCGCGGCACCACGAGCAACGCCACCCGCCTGCCGCCCGAGTCCAGGGCGTGCACGCCGAGCGGAAGCCGGTCGGCCCGCAGCTCGCCCGTCACCGGGACCTCCCTGCCGCTCTCGCAGTGCAGGACGCCACGGCCTGGCAGCTCCAGCGCCTGGCGGCCGGTCAGCACCACGGCATCCGGTAGCGCGCCGGCGGCACGGCGATCGCGGGCCCTCGTCAGTTCGCCGCGCACCGCCGACGCGCTCGACACGTCCACCTCGAGCTGGGTCAGCACGGCGCGCACCACGGACGGGTCGACCGCCACGCGCTCTCCGCCGACGCCGCCGTAGCAGGTCGCCACTCCCAGGGCCGCGGCCAGTTCGTGCAGCTCATCACCCACGCGCATCAGCCTCCCCGCGCTCCGCTCCGGAACTTCCCGAGCGGGTCGGCCCGAAACGCGCGGAGCCACGCCGGCACGGGTTCGTCTTCGCGTGGACGGACCGCGCCGGAGGAATACGCTCGACGGCGTGGACCCGGATGCCGCGCGCTACCACGCAGTGCTGATCGGCGCCTCCCTCGGTGGTGCCGAGGCGCTGCAGGTGCTGCTGGGCGGGTTGCGGACCGACCTGCCGGCACCCGTCGTGGTCGCCCAGCACCTGGGCCCCGGCGTGAGCCACCTCGCCACGATCCTCGGCAGGGTCTCGCGGCACCCCGTCGAGTGGGCCACCGACGGAGGGCGGCTCGCCCCGGGGCACGTGTACCTCTGCCCCGGGCGGACGCAGGCGCGACTGGAACCGGACGGGACCCTGACCCTGCGGGCCATGCCCGGCAGGTCGTCGCGCGGCCAGGTCGACGAGCTGTTCGCCTCGGCCGCCGGGTCGCTGGGCGCGCACGTGCTCGCCCTGGTGCTGACCGGGCTCGGCAACGACGGCACGGCGGGAGCGCGCGCGGTCCGCGAGGCCGGGGGCGCCGTGATCGTGCAGGACGAGGTCACGGCGACCGCGTTCGGCATGCCCTCCGCCGTCATCAACGCCGGCGTCGCGGACCTGGTGCTGCCGCTGGGTGAGCTGCCCGACCTGCTGGACCGGGTGGTCGGATCCGGCCGTCCGGTGCCCACCGCCGCCGTGAGCCACGGAGGCCATGTTCTCCTCGGGCGGACGGGTCGGGCGCCTCATGAGCGCCACCGACTGGGGCGCCACCCCGCTGGGTCCGGTCGACCGGTGGCCGTCCGTGCTGCGCGACACCGTCGCCATGGTCCTCACCAACCCGGTGCCGATGGACCTGATGTGGGGACCGGATCTGCTGCAGCTGTACAACGACGCCTACAGCGACATCATCAGCGCACGCCATCCCGACGCGCTCGGGCGGTCGGTGTTCCAGGTGTGGCCGGAGGCCGCCGGGACGTTCGGTCCCGCGCTGCGCCAGGTCATGGACACCGGGACGGCCGTGTCACTGGTCGACCAGGCGTTCGTGGTGAACCGGTCGGGACACCTGGAGGAGGTGTTCGCCACCGTCGCCTACAGCCCGGTCCGCGACGGCGGCAGGGTCGGAGGTGTGCTGGCGACCCTCGTCGAGACCACCCGGCAGGTCCGCGACGCGCGGCGCCTCGCCACCCTGCACCGGCTCTCGGCCACCTCGCGCGAAGTGGACGACACCACGTCCGACCGCGAGGTGTGCCAGTGGCTCATGCGGGCGGTCGCCGCCAATCCGCAGGACATGCCGTTCGCCCTGGTCTACCTCGTCGAGGACCGCGGCGTGCGCGCCCACCTGGCCGCCTCCACCGGCCTGCCCGACGACAGCCCGGCACTGGACCCGATCGTCACCAGCGACCGTCCGGCCGCGTGGCCGCTGCACGCCTGCATGCGCGAGGCGGCGCCCCAGGTCGTCGAGGACCTGGACACGAGGTTCCCGAACCTGGTGTCGGGCGCGTGGCCGCAGGCGCCGCACACCGCGCTGATCCTGCCCGTCGGCCCGGTCCGCGCCGGCGTCCCCGCCGCGCTGCTCGTGCTCGGCGTCAACTCGCACGCGCCCCTGGACGACAGCTACCGCCAGTTCTTCGACCTCGTCGTCGAGCGGGTCTCCGCCACACTGGCCACGGCGCGCGTCCACCGCGACCGGCAGCACCAGGTGGCGGCGCTCCAAGAGCTCGACCGCGCCAAGACCAGGTTCTTCGCCAACATCAGCCACGAGTTCCGCACGCCGCTGACGCTCCTGCTGCTGCCGTTGGAAGAGCAGCTCACCACACTGCCGCCCGAACACCGCGAGGTCGCGGAGATCGCCCACCGCAACGCGGTGCGCCTGCTGCGGCTCGTCAACACCCTGCTCGCGTTCTCCGAGCTCGACGAGGGCCGCGGCGCCGGGAACCCGGTGGACGTCGACGACCTCGCCGGACTGACCGTGGAGCTGACCGAGGTGTTCCGCCCGGCGGTGGAGCGGGCGGGCCTGCGGCTGGTGACCGACTGCCCGCCGCTCGACCGCCCGGTACGGCTCGACCCGGCCATGTGGGAGACGGTCGTGCTGAACCTGCTGTCCAACGCGCTCAAGCACACCTTCGCCGGGGCCATCACCGTGGAGGTGCGGCTGCGACGCAGCCACGTCGAGCTGGCGGTGACCGACACCGGCTGCGGCATCGAGGACGCCGAGATACCGCACCTCTTCACCCGCTTCCACCGCGTCCACGGCGCGAAAGCGCGCAGCAGGGAGGGGTCCGGCATCGGGCTGGCGCTCGTCCGCCAGCTCGTCAACGGCCACCACGGCAGCATCCGCGTCCGCAGCGTGCCCGGCACCGGCAGCACCTTCACCGTGTGGATCCCGCTGGTCCAGGCCCACAGCGAGCGCGAACCCCGCGCCCTCCGACCCGACAGCGCGGCGCGCGTCCGCCAGGCGTTCGCGGAGGAGGCCGAGTCCTGGCTTGCCGCGGAAGAACAGCCCGGCGCATCGCACCCGCCCGCGCGGCCGGGACGAGCCGCCCTGCTCATCGTCGACGACAACGCCGACATGCGCGCCTACCTGCGACGCGTCCTGGACGAGCAGTACGACGTGCACGTCACCGCGAACGACGAGAAGGCGCTGACCCAGCTGACGGGCCGCCGGATCGACCTCATCGTGAGCGATGCCGGTCTGCCGGGGCACGACGGCCTCCGGCTCGTCGAACGCGTGCGATCCGACCCCGCTCTGAGCGGCATACCGGTCATCCTGCTGACCCCGTTCGGCGCGGCGCACCACAAGCTCGGCGGGCGCGCCGCGGACGCGCACGACCACGTCATGAAGCCGTTCACCGCGCGGGAACTCATCGCGCGCATCGAGGCGCAGCTGGCACTGCGCCGAGTCCGCACGGCGGCGGCGGAGCGGCCGACCACCTGACTCGGTCGGGCTGGCCGGCGCCGCACGCGGAGTCTTGCGGCCGGGCGACGACGGGCGCCCGCCCGGGGTTTCGCGCCACAGTCGCCGAGCGGCCGGCACCCCGTCCCGGTCAGGCTGGGCCGAGCACCGCCCACACCGTCTTCCGGCTCTCCAACCGGTCGACCACGCACCCCCACGTGCGCGCGAGCTGCGTGACGATGTGCACGCCCCGCCCCGCGTTGGCGGCGTCGCCGCCGGGGTCGGCGAGCACGGCCGGCGCCGGATCGTCGTCACCCACCGCCACGGTGACCCGGCCGCGGCGCAGTTCGAGCCGCAGCCTCACCTCGGACCCGGTGTGCGCGATCGTGTTCTGCACCAGCTCCGACGCCACGTGCACCGCGTCTTGGGCGAGCCGGTCCGGCAGCTCCCACTCCGTGCAGGTCCGCGCGACGAACCGGCGGGCCGCACGCGGGCTCGCCGGGTCGTGCGGCAGCACGCGGTGCGCGCGCCGGCGTGGTTGCGGCCGGTCCACGTTCGCCAGCGCCTCGTCCACGTCGCCGAACACCCCGACGTAGCGCCGCACGGGCGCGCGGCGGAACAGCTCGGCGTGCGCCGGCCCCGACGCCACGAGCACCGGGAGCGCGGGCCAGTCGCTGATGCGCAACCAGACCGTGGTGAACACGTTCAGCACGGTGCTGGTGGCGATGGCGACCGCACTGAGGTCGACGATCAGCGCGCGGGGCTCCTCGACGGCGCACTTCAGCATGAAGTCCCGCAGCAGCGCGTAGGTCGAGTAGCCGAGGACGCCCTCCGGCCGGATCACGGCACACCCGTCGCGCTCGTCCGCGGTGCACCACAACCGCCGGTCGTCCCAGAGATCTGTCATCAGCCCGCGTCGGCGTTCGCGGTGGCGCCGGCGAGCGCGTCCCGCACGGAGCCGGTGATCGGGAGGTGGCCGTCGAGACCGGTGATCTCCAGCAGCCGCAGGACGGCGTGCGTGGTGGCCACGATGCTCACCGCGACGGTGTCGCGGCGGGCCTGCTCGCAGGCCTGTGCGAGCAGACGCAGGCCGGTCGACCCGATGAAGGTGACCCCTTCCAGATCGATCACCACCGCGGGTGGTTTCGCGGCGAGGCAGGCGAACAGCGGTTTCCGGACGGTCGACTCGGTCAGCGCGTCGATCTCGCCGGCGATCCGGACGATCACGGCGGCACCGTGACCGTCGACGCGCACCGACACGATCTTGTCGAGATCTTCCTCAGGCATGCGGCATCCTTCGCGGGGGTGACGCCACATCTGGCGGGGCTGCCTGCTGAACCCGGCCGTGGCGGTGTGTTCGGTAGCTCTCGACCGTATTCCTGTCCGGCGGAGCCGTCGACCTGGGAGCCGGTTCCCGAGCCGAACGGACCAACCCGCGCCGGACGTGTCGTCCTGGGGACGCGGGGTACCCGTACTCGAATGACGAGGCAGAGGAGCACTCGGTGCAACGGGACCTGGTAGTGGCCGGAGCCTCCGCCGGTGGGGTGGAGGCGTTGTGCGCCTTCGTCTCCGGCCTGCCCGCCGACCTCTCGGCGGCGGTCGTGGTGGTGCTGCACATGCCCGCGGGTGGTTCCTCGGCGCTGCCGGCGATCCTCGCCCGGTGCGGGAAGCTGCCCGCCTCCTCGGCCGAGGACGGCACGGTGGTCGAGCACGGCCACGTCTACGTCGCGCCCCCGAACCACCACGCGGTGGTGCAGGACGGCGTGCTGCGGCTGTCGAGGGGGCCGACGGAGAACGGTCATCGCCCGGCGGTCAACGTGCTGTTCAGCTCCGCCGCACTCGCGCGGGGCGCCGGCGTGGTCGGGGTGGTGCTGTCCGGGGCGCTGGACGACGGCACCGCCGGCATGGTCGCGATCAAGAACAGGGGTGGGCTGGCAGTCGTGCAGTCCCCCGGCGGCGCGCTGTACCCGGGAATGCCGGACAGCGTGCTGCGGCACGTGGAAGCCGACCACGTCGTCCCGGCCGCCGAGATGGGCGACCTGGTCGCCCGGTGCGTCCGCGAGGGCTCGGACGACGCCGCCGCTCCGCCGTCGGAGATTCTGCGCATGGAGGTCGAGGTGTCCCGCGACGATGCCGGTGCCGAAGCCGGCGACATTCCCCGGCACGGCCGCAAGACCACGTTCACCTGTCCCGACTGCGCGGGTTCGCTGGTCGAGCTGCCGAGCGAGAGCGGGCAGTACCGCTGCCTCGTCGGCCACGGCTGGACCCCCGACGCGCTGCTCGACGCCTACAACGGTGGTCTGGAGCGGGCGTTGTGGATGGCGTTGCGGACGCTGGAGGAGAAGACGGCGCTGGCGCGGCGAATGGCGTCGCACTCGCGCCAGTCGGGTCGTGAGCTCGTCGCCTCGCGGTACGACAACCAGGAGGAAGAAGCGCTCGCCGCCGCGGCCGTTCTGCGCAAGTACCTGCTGAGCCCGGAGCTGAGGGAGGACGCCGGCGCGTGACGGAGATCTGCGTTCGGACGAGCGAGCTCGCGGGTGTGGTCGTGGCGACCCCGGTGGGGCGGCTCGACCTGTCCACCTACGCGGCGTTGCGCGACGGGCTGCTCAAACAGGCGGCCGCGGTACCGCTCGCGATCGTGGTCCGCCTGGGTCCGGACTTCGAGTCCGCGAGCAGGGCCATGCTCGCGGTGTTCACCACGGTCTGGATGCGGATCTCGCAGTGGCCCGGCGTGCCCCTGGTGCTCGTCGCCGAGACCGAGGAGCACCACAGCGACCTCCGGCGCAGCGGCGTGACCCGGCACGTGGCCACCGCGACCGACCTGGAGGCGACGCTCGACCGCGCCGAGCAGCCGCCGCTGCGGCGCTACCGGCGCCTGACCCTGCCCAAGTCGCTCGTCGCGGCTCTCATCGCCCGCGAGGAAGTCCGTGTCGCCTGCGCCGAGTGGGAGCTTCCGGGCTTGGTCGACGACGCGCTGCTCGTGGTGAGCGAGCTCGTCGAGAACGCGGTCCGGCACTCGGGTTCGGAACCGGCGCTGCGCATCGAACTGCGCGCCTCGGGGCTGTCCCTCGCCGTCCGCGACGACAACCCCGAACCGCCGGTGACGAGGTCCGCGGCGCAGCACCGGGGACTGGATCTGGTCGGCCGGACGAGCGTCGCCTGGGGCACCATGCCCTCATACGATGGTGGCAAGGTCGTGTGGGCTGTCCTGGCTCTCGGGCCGAGACGGTAGTTTTGCCGCGTGAACGAGCGTCTCCCTGGCACCGACCACGAGTTCGAGGAAGTGCTCCTCTACCTCAAGGAGTCGCGCGGCTTCGACTTCACCGGCTACAAGCGCACGAGCCTGCAGCGGCGCGTGAGCCACCGGATGAGCCAGATCGGCATCGAGAGCTACACCGACTACATCGACCAGCTCCAGGTCAACGCCGACGAGTTCAGCGCGTTGTTCAACACGATCCTCATCAATGTGACCAGCTTCTTCCGCGACACCGAGGCGTGGGCGTACCTGCGGGAGGACGTCGTCCCCGCGATCCTGGCCGAGCGCGGACCGGACGACCCGATCCGGGTGTGGAGCGCCGGCTGCGCGTCCGGCGAGGAGGCCTACAGCCTCGCGATCGTGCTCGCCGAGGCGCTGGGACCGGAGCGGTTCCGGCAGCAGGTGAAGATCTACGGCACCGACGTGGACGACGAGGCGCTCGGCCAGGCGCGACTCGCCAACTACGGCGAACGCGACCTGCAGTCGCTGCAGCCGGAGATCACCACGAAGTACTTCGAGCAGCACAACGGCCGCTACAGCTTCCGCAAGGACCTGCGCCGCTCGGTCATCTTCGGCCGCAACGACCTCGTGCAGGACGCGCCGATCTCCCGCATCGACCTCCTGGTGTGCCGCAACACGCTGATGTACTTCACCCAGGAGACGCAGTCGAAGATCCTCGCCCGGTTCCACTTCGCACTCGTCCCGAAAGGCGTGCTGTTCCTGGGCAAGGCCGAGATGCTGCTCAGCCACAGCCGCATCTTCGACCCGATCGACCTCAAACGCCGCATCTTCCGCAAGGCGCCCAACGGGGTGGGCAGCGCGGCCACCTTCATCTCCCACCCGGTGGTGCACGACCGCAGGGTGGACGTCGGCGGCATCGACGCGCTGCGGGAGCACGCGTTCTCCGCGAGTCCGGTCGCCCAGGTCGTCGTGACCGCGGACGACGTGGTGGCGCTCGCGAACCAGCAGGCGCAGACCACCTTCGGCCTGTCGACCAAGGACGTCGGCAGGCCGTTGCGCGACCTCGACCTCTCCTACCGCCCCGTCGAGCTGCGCGGGTACGTCGAGCAAGCCCGGATGGAACGCAAGCCGTTGCGCGTCAAGGACGTCGAGTGGCTGCGCGGGCCCGGTGAGTCCCTGTGGTTCGAGATCCACGTCAACCCGCTCATCGGCGTCGACAACACCTTGCTGGGCGTGTCGGTGGTGTTCCACGACGTGACGTCGGCGCGCCGGCTGCTCGAGGACCTCGAGTACGCGAACCGCCAGCTGGAGTCCGCGTACGAGGAGCTCCAGTCCACCAACGAGGAACTGGAGACCACCAACGAGGAGCTCCAGTTCACCGTCGAGGAGCTCGAGACCACCAACGAGGAACTCCAGTCCACCAACGAGGAACTGGAGACGATGAACGAGGAGCTGCAGTCCACCAACGACGAGCTCCAGACCATCAACGACACCCTGCGCGAACGCAGCGCGGAGCTCGACCAGGTCAACGAGTTCCTGGAGTCGATCCTCACCTCGCTGCGCGCCGGTGTCGTGGTGCTCGACCTGCAGATGCGGGTGCTCACCTGGAACAGGGGCGCCGAAGAGCTGTGGGGCGTGCGCCGCGACGAGGCCGAGGGCGAGCACCTGCTCAACCTGGACATCGGCCTGCCGGTGGCCGACCTCCGCCCGGTGGTGCGCTCGGCACTGACCGACCCCGCGTTCATCGACGAGGTGAAGCTGAGCGCGGTGAACCGGCGCGGCCGCGAGGTGGTCGTCCGGGTCGTGTGCAGCTCGCTGCGGAGCAACGAGGGCGAACCCGGCGGGGCGATCCTGGTGATGGAGCAGCAACACACCGACTAGCGCTGGCACACGGCGATACTCATCGATGACTCCCCGTTGTGCACGGTGCCGCTGAGCGCCCGGACACCCTCGGCAACGTCCAAGGCCCGCTGGCACGACTCGAGGTCGCCGAGACCGGGGTGGGTTTCGGCTTGCACCACCGCGACCCGTTGCCGGGTGGACAGACCCAGGTCGCCCCGGCGGGCGAGGTCGAGCATCGGCGCTGCCTGGTCGAGCCGGCGTTCGTAGACCGACAGGAACGCGTGCCGGGTCATCGCGCAGGCGTGGCTCGATGGACACGCCCTGCCGGACCGGTCCGGACCGGTCTCGCGGTCAGCGGACGCGCGACACTCCAGAGGTCAGGCCCGTCAGCGAGGTGACCGAGTTGTCCGTCCGGCCGTGACGTGCAGGCTGCTCAGCAAGGCGAGCGAGTCCGAGCTCGGGCTACCGGGCTCGGCGTGGTAGATGATCAACTGCTGGCCGGGCGCGTCGCGCACGTCGAACGCCTGGTAGGTGAGCGTGAGCGGCCCGACCTCGGGGTGGACGAGGTGCTTCGGTTCACGGGTCTTGCCACGCACCTGGTGCGTCTCCCACAGGACGCGGAACTCCTCACTTCCCTCGATCAGCTCGGCCACCAGTGCGCTCAGACCGGGATCGTCCGTCCCGGCGGCGATCCGCAGGTTCCGGACGGTGGCCTGCGCCGTCCAGTCCCAGCGTTCGTAGAACTCCCTGCCCGCCGGATCCAGGAACGTCATCCGGGCGAGGTTGTCGGCGACGCGGAACGGCGAGAACAACGCGTCGGCCAAGGCGTTGGTGGCCAGCACGTCCAGCGTGCGGCTGAGCACGAACGCGGGAGTGTGCGGGTAGCCGTCCATGAGCTGCCTCAGCTCGGGGCTGACCACCGCACGTGCCGGGGCCGGGGCCGTCTCGGGTGCCGTACGAGCCAGTCGGTAGAGGTGCTCGCGGGCGTCGGCGTCCAGGTCCAGCGCCCGGCAGAGGGCGTCGAGCACCTGCGGTGACGGCCGCAGCTCCCGGCCCTGCTCCAACCGCGTGTAGTAGTCGACGTTGACACCCGCGAGGACGGCCACCTCCTCGCGACGCAGGCCGGCCACGTTGCGCCGGCCCGAGTACCGCACGCCCGCGTCCTCGGGAGAACGCCCGGCCCGGCGTGCCCGCAGGAAGTCACCCAGCTCTCCACCGCTCATCAGATCAGCCTAAGCACTCGTGGAGCTGGTTGCCTGGGTGTGTCACACCCAGGCGAACGACGTCCTGCACACCGCCGCGGCCGTCCTCGACTCTCGACGGCATGAGCAACAACGACAACCCCGTGCACCGCGAGCTCGAGGGCACGGTCGCGCTGGTCACCGGCGCGGCGAGAGGGATCGGTGCCGCCACCGTCGCCTGGCTGCACGACCGCGGTGCTTCGGTGCTCGCCACCGACATCCGCCCGGAGGTCGACGACCTGCGGCACCGGTTCAGCCGGGTGTCCACCTTGGTCGGTGACGTCTCCCAGGAGGAGACCGCGGTGCGCTCGGTCGCCGCAGCGGTGGAGCGCTTCGGGACGCTGGACGTGTTCGTCGGCAACGCCGGGCGGTCGATCAACAAGCCTGTCGTCGACACCACGGCGGACGAGTGGGACGAGCTGATGGCGATCAACGCCCGTGGCACGTTCCTGCACGCTCGCGAAGCGTTCAGGGTCATGCGGGACCGCGGCGGCTCGATCGTCCTCACCGGCTCGATCGTGTCCCTGGTGGGCCTGCCCCAGGCCGCCGCCTACTCGGCCACCAAAGGCGCGCTGGCACAGCTGACCAAGGTGCTCGCGCTGGAGGGCGGACCTCACGGCATCCGCGCCAACGCCGTGGCCGCCGGTGTGGTCGAGACCGATCTGCTCGACACGTTCCGGCCGGACAGCAGGGAGTACCTGCGTTCGTTCGGCCACCTCCACCCGCTGGGCCGCGTCGGGCAGCCGGAGGAGATCGCCGAGGTCATCGGCTTCCTCGCCTCGCCGCGAGCCGGCTTCGTCACCGGCGCGGTCATCGCCGCCGACGGCGGCTACACCGCCGCCTGACCACCATCGAACCTCAGGAGAACACCATGTCCGACCGTCTCACCGGCAAGATCGCCCTGATCACCGGAGCGGCCGGTGGCATCGGAGAAGCCACCGCCGAACTCTTCGCCCGCGAAGGCGCGCGCGTGGTCATCACCGACATCACCTCGGCACGCCTGGAGAAGCTCGCCGAACGCCTCGAAGGCGAAGGAGCCGAAGTGCTGGTGGCGGAGCTCGACGTGTCCTCCCCCACCGCCTGGGAGGCGGTGGTCGAGCGGACGCGCGAGCGGTTCGGTGGCTTGGACGTCCTGGTCAACGTCGCCGGAATCGTGGACTGGCCGGGTATCGAGGACACCGGGCAGGAAGCCTGGGACCGGGTGATCGCGGTCAACCAAACCGGTACCTGGCTGGGGATGAAAGCCGCCCTGCCGTTGCTGCGCGCCTCGGGCAACGCCTCGATCATCAACACGTCCTCGGTGCTCGGCCTGATCGGCAGCGGCGCCGCAGCGGCCTACCAGGCCTCGAAGGGCGCGGTGCGGCTGCTCACCAAGACCGCCGCCGTCGAGTACGCCACGCGCGGTGTGCGGGTCAACTCCGTGCACCCCGGCGTCATCGTCACATCGATGATCAAGACGATCCTGGACGAGCAGGGCGACCGCCAACCCGACATCGTGCGCACGCCGATGCGGCGCGCCGGCCGCCCCGCGGAGATCGCGGGCGCAATGGTGTTCCTCGCCTCCGACGAGTCCTCGTTCGTCACCGGCGCCGAGCTCGTCGTGGACGGTGGGCTCACGGCCCACTGATGCGCAGCCCAGCGAGGACGTTCCGCAACC
>NZ_JBHXCW010000087.1:0-29851 GCF_042725365.1 Lentzea sp. NPDC060358
ACGAAAAGCGTGTCGACTTGACCTGACCCCTCGGGCGCGGCGGATGCATCAGCACTGCTCGTGACGGGACCACCCCACCCGCCACGGGTGTGAAAAGCGGCTCGCCTTCGGCTTCGCGGTTGGCTCGCCTTCGGCTTCGCGTTGCTCGGCTTCGCCTTCGCGGCCTTCGGCTTGTGCTGGGCGAGATCTGCTGCTGTGCAGCGTCTACACGCTGCGCAGCACCGAGACCACCACGCCCAGGATCACGGCCTTGTCGCCGTCCAGCACGGGGTACTCGGCGTTGCGCGGTTCCAGGAACACGTGGCCGTTGCGGCGCTGGTACACCTTGACCGTCGCCTCCTCCTCGATCATGGCGGCGACGATCTGCCCGCTGTGCGCCTCGTGCGTCTGCCGGACCACGACCGTGTCGCCGTCGCAGATCGCGGCGTCGATCATCGAGTCGCCGCGCACGCGCAGTGCGAACACGTTGCTGCCGCGGCCCACCAGGGTGCGCGGCAGGGTCAGCACGTCGTCCACGTGCTCCACGGCCGAGATCGGCGTGCCGGCCGCGATGTCACCGACCACGGGCACGGAGATCGAGTCCTCCGGGGTCTGTGCCGACGGCGTGCTGCTCAGGAAGACCCGGACGTCCATCGGGCGCGAGACCGAGGTGCCGCGCTTGAGGAAGCCCCGGTCTTCCATCGCTGCCAGGTGCTTCGACACCGACGAGGAGGACTTCAGCCCGACTGCCTCGCCGATCTCGCGCGTGCTGGGGGAGTAGCCGTGCTCGACGACCCAGTCGCGGATGGCGACGAGGATCCTCTGCTGGCGTTCCGGCAGCACCGTCGTGTCGAGGTCGAGATCGTCGTAGGCGGTCACCGGGACGATCTTAGTCGTCACCCGTTCGTGGACCCGCGCCGCACGTCAGGCGGTGTCCGCGTGGTCGCGGGCCGACCAGCGGGGTTCGCCGCCCGCCTCGGCGAACGCCGTCAGGGCCTCGACCAGGCCGTGCCGCAGGTGCTCGGGCATGCGCGCGACGATCGTGCTGATCTCGGCGCGGCGGCGGGCCGTCACCTCGGCCACCACGAGGCGGCCCTCCTCGCTGACGACCACGACCACCTCGCGCCTGCTCGCCGGGTTCTGCTCGCGCTCGACCATCCCGGAGGCGATCAGGCGGTCGATCATGCGCTTCGCCGTGGACGGGTTGACCTCCAGCAGGTCGGCGAGCGCGGTCAGGCTCATCGGGCCGCGGCTGTCGAGCAGCACGACCATGCGCAGCTGCGGCAGCGTGAGCGTCTCCTCGACGGCGGCGAGCGACCGCGCCGACACCGCGACCAGCAGGCGGGACGCGGTGAGGACCGCGTCGGTCACGTCGTCGACATCGCTCACCCGCCCAGTCTGGCAGCACTGGTCCAGGTAACGAAGAGGTAACCATTGCAGTGTGCAACGGTCGGCGTGCGGTGGTCCGTCCGTACCTCCCGGCATGCGGATACTCGTCGTCGCTGTGCTGACGTTGCTGCTCGGGGCGCCCGCCGCGTCCGCGCAGCCGGACCTGGGGCCCGACTACGTGCAAACCCGGTTCGGGCCGATGGGACCGGCGGGCCGGGACCTGCTGCAGAAGGTGGCGCTGGCCGGGCTGTGGGAGGGGCCCGCCGGGCGGATGGGCCTGGAGAAGTCGGCCAGCCCGCTCGTGCAGGAGGCGGGCCGGCACCTCATCGAGGGGCACGCCGACCTCGACCGGCGCACCGCCGAGCTCGCCCGCACGTTCGGCGTCGAGCTGCCCACGCAGCCCAACGAGGCGCAGCAGGGCTGGCTCGACGAGATGCAGGCGGCGCCCGCGCGCAGCCAGGAGTTCGACCGCGTCTTCGCGAACCGGCTCCGCGCGGCGCACGGCGTCGTCTACAAGTTCCTCGCCACCGTGCGCACGGGCACGCGCAACACCGCGATCCGCGACTACGCCAAGGTCTGCATGGACACCGTGCTCGACCACATGACGGTGCTGGAGGCGACCGGCGTGGTCGACTTCGCCGACACCGAGGCGATCCCGCTGGCGCTGGTCGCCCAGCCGTCCTCGGCCGCTCCCTCGCCCACGCTGCCGCCGCGCGCGTCCCAGCAGGTCGTGACCTCGGCGCCGCAGCCGGACGACGACGGCGTGCCGGACGGGCTGCTCGGGCTCGGCGTGGTCGTGGCGGTCGTCGGGGGGATCTGGCTGTGGAGCGGCGGCCGGAGCAGTCGCAAGATGCACCCGTGACGCCGGACGGTAACGGTTTCGCTCCGCGGTGCGAGATCCCGGCATGTCCGAGCCGCGGCAGTACCCCGGTGTGATGGTGTCGTCGACCTTCGCGGACCTGCGCGAGCACCGGGCGGCCCTGATGAGCGCGTTGCAGGGCAGGCAGCTGTTCCCGGTGGCGATGGAGTCGGACTCCGCCCTGCCCGACGGCACCGTCCTCGACTCGTCGCTGCGCAAGGTTCGCGAGGCCGCCGCGTACGTCGGAATCGTCAGCCACCGCTACGGCGCCGTGCCGGTGTGCGCCGCGAACCCGGACGGACTCTCGCTGACCCACCTGGAATACCGCGAGGCGGTGCGGCTGGGCCGGCCGATCCTGATCTTCATCATGGGTCCCGGCCACCCGGTCACGGTGGCCGACGTCGAACGGGACCCGGTGAAGCAGGCGAAGCTCGACGCGTTCCGCGAGGAGGTGAAGCTCGCCGACGGCGAACTGCAGCGCGTCTACCGCGAGTTCACCAGCCTCGACGACTTCGCCGTGGGCGTCACGCAGTCCGTCGCCGACCTGCGCGGGCTGCTCGAACCGGGGTCCCCGGCGCCGGAGCAGTCGCTGTACGCCCGCCCGCGCTACCTCGGCTCGCACCCGTTCGTGGGCAGGCAGGAACAGCTGACGACGCTGAGCGACTGGGCCAGCGAGGCGGAGTCGCGGACGGTGCTGCTGTTCGAGGCCATCGGCGGCACCGGCAAGAGCATCCTGACCTGGGAGTGGATCAACCACTACGCACCCGGCGTGCGCGACTGGGCGGGCCGGTTCTGGTACTCGTTCTACGAGGCGGGCGCGGTGATGGCCGACTTCTGCCACCACGCCCTCGCCTGCATGACCGGCCGGCCGCTGTCCGCGTTCACCGGCCGCAGCCAGGCCGAGCTGGGCGAGGAGCTGTTGCGGCAGCTCGAATCCCGGCCGTGGCTGCTGGTCCTGGACGGGCTGGAGCGCGTCCTGGTCGCCTACCACCGCTTCGACGCGGCGCAGGTGCTCGACGAGGACGCGGGCTCGTCCGACGAGATCGGCGACCGGCACCCGTGCGCGACGATCCGGCCCGAGGACGAGGAGCTGTTGCGGCGCCTGGCCGCCGCGGCGCCGTCGAAGATCCTGATCAGCTCGCGGCTGGTGCCGCGGGTGCTGCTGAACCAGGCCTCGCAGGCGGTTCCCGGGGTGCTGCACCAGCGACTGCCCGGCCTGCGCCCGGCCGACGCCGAGGCCCTGATGCGCGGCTGCGGCGTCACCGGCGACGGGTCGACCATGCGGGCCTACCTCCAGCGCCACTGCGACTGCCACCCGCTGCTCACCGGCATCGTCGCCGGCCTGGTCAACGACTACCTCCCGGCACGCGGCGACTTCGACGCCTGGTCGGAGGACGCCGACGCCGGCGGCAGCCTCGACATCGGCGAGCTGAACCTGGTGCAGAAGCGCAACCACGTCCTGCGCGAGGCGCTGGCCGCGCTGCCGGACGCGAGCCGCCAGCTGCTGTCGACGCTCGCGATGCTCTCCGAGGCGGTGCAGTACGACACCCTGAGCGCGATCTGCCCGCAGCTGCCCGACCTCGGGCAGGCGGTGGCGGACCTGGAGCGGCGCGGGCTGCTGCAGTACGACTGGCAGTCCCGGGACTACGACCTGCACCCGGTCGTGCGCGGCGTCGCGGCGGGGGAGCTGCCCGCGGAGCAGCGGCAGATCCTCGGCCAGCACGTGGTTGACCACTTCTCCGCGGACGTGCACAGCCGCTACGGCACCATCGCCGGCCTCGAAGAGCTGCGCGGCCACATCACCGTGGTGCGCACGCTGCTGCAGATGGGCAAGCTGTCCGAGGCCTTCCGCTCCTACACCAGGGGACTGGGCACCGCCCTGCACAACCTCGAAGCGGCCCAGGAGGTCCTGTCGTTGCTCCGCCCGTTCTTCGGGCCCGACTGGACCAGCCAGCTGCCGCCGGGGGAGCTCGCCCTGCTGTGGGCGGACATGAGCAGCGCGTTCGACAAGCTGCAGGAGCACCGCAAGGCGCTGGAGCTGGCGACGGCCGGGGTGGTCGCGCATCTGGAGATGGGCGACGTCCTGCAGGTCGCGGGCAGGCTGGCCGACGTCTCGGTCTCCCTCTACAACCAGAACCGCCTGGCCCGCGGGCACGCCGTCGCCGAGCTCGGCTGGCGGCTGTCGGAGGACGTCAACGCCGTGCGGGCGCGGTTCGGCAGCGGCCTGCAGCTCTACCGGTCGCTCGCGCGGATGGGCCGCGACGACGAGGCCGACGCGGTGTGGGCACGCCTGGCCAAGTCCGGCCTGGTGATGGGCGGGGCCGACCTGGCACGGGCCGAGCACCTCTTTGAACGGGGGCTGCTCGAGCACCGGGACCTGGACCGGATCGACGCGGACGGCGAGCGGTTCGTCGTCAGAGGGGTGCACCGGCTCCGGGGACGCCTGCACCTCGACCGCGAGGAGTGGGCCGCGGCGGCCGAGGAGTTCGAGACGATCATCGGGATGGCGCGCCGGGCCGGGGTCCCGAGCCTGTGGGACGACGGCGCGTTGCTGCTCGCCCGCCTGCACCTGGGGCGGCTGCCGGACCCGGCGGCCGAGATCGCGCTGCTGCCCTCCGGCCACCTCCTGCTGCCCGAGCTGTGGATCGCGGCGGGCGAACCGGACCGGGCCGTGCGGCCCGCGCTCGACGCGCACGCGTTCGCCTGGGCCGACGGGGAGCCGTTCGTCCACCGGTATCAGCTGACCAGGACCGAGGGCGTCCTCGGCGAGCTGGGCGTGCCGGTGCCCGTCCTCCCGGCCCACGACCCGGACCACGACCCCGAACTGCCCTGCGAGGCCGCGGTCAGGGCGTACCTGGATGTGGCGCGCTGACGAATTCGGCGGGTCTGCCACCCGTTCGGGCTAGATCACGAGAGACTGTGCGGCGTGGACGGGCAACGCCGCTGGGCGGACAAGGGTGAGGCCATCGGGCACGGCGTGAGCTGGCTGTCGCGGTGGAGTCTGCGGGCGGCGCTGGCGGCGCTCGGCTTCTGGATGGTGTTCTGGCTGATCGGGACGCTCTGGGTGGTCGTGCTGCCCGTGCTGCTCGGCCTGCTGATCACGACGGTGCTGTGGCCGCCGGCCCGCTGGATGATGTCGCGGGGCATGAACTCGGCGCTGGCGGCGACGATCGTGCTGCTCGTCGGGCTGGGCGTGCTGGGCGGCGTGATCGCGGCCATCTCCACCTCGATCGCGTCGGGCGTGCCGGAGATCAGGGACAGCGCGACGAAGGCCATCTCGCAGCTGCAGGAGTGGGCGGGCGGGCCGCCGTTCAACCTCAAGGGCAGCGACCTCGACCGGTTGATCGACCAGGGCGTCGAGCAGCTCAAGGCGAGCATCGGCTCGATCGCGAACGGGCTGCTCACCGGCGCGGGCGCGGTGACGTCCGGGCTGGTGACCGGTGTGGTGGCGTTGCTGCTCGCGTTCTTCTTCGTCAAGGACGGCATGCGGTTCACGCCGTGGCTGCGCGGTGTGATCGGGGAACGCGCGGGCGGGCACGTCACGACGGTGCTGGAGCGGGTCTGGGCCACGCTCGGCAGCTTCATCCGCAGCCAGGCCGCCGTGTCGCTGATCGACGCGGTGTTCATCGGGCTGGGACTGCTGATCCTCGGGGTGCCGCTCGCGGTCCCGCTGGCCGCGCTGACGTTCCTCGGCGGGTTCATCCCGATCATCGGCGCGTTCATCGCCGGCGCGCTGGCCGTGCTGGTCGCACTCGTCAGCAACGGGCTGACCACGGCGATCATCATGCTGGTCATCGTCGTCGTGGTGCAGCAGGTCGAGGGCAACGTGCTCCAGCCGATCCTGCAGTCGCGCGGCCTGCGCCTGCACGCGGCGGTCGTCCTGCTGGTGGTCACCGCGGGCACGAGCCTCTACGGCATCGCCGGTGCGTTCTTCTCCGTGCCGGTCGCCGCCGCCGTGGCCGTCGTCCTGCGGTACCTGGGCGAGGTCATCGAGGCGAGGTCCGTCAGCACAGCACCGGCCGACGGGGACGAGCCGGTGGAGGCCGACCGCTCTCCCGAGTGAGCGCCGCGACTCCGCCCGCGGGAGGAACTCGTCGGTGAGGACCCGCTCGACGGTGCCGTCCACGCCGACGTGCTCGTCGGCTCCCACCGCCACGTGGTGGCGTCCCACCTGGCGTTCGCCCCGCGCGAGACCGAACGCGCGGCCTGGACGGGTACGACTTCCGCTGATGGGCCCGGACCGTGCGAGCCTGTAATGGTTACGTCACACCTCGGCGGGGATGATCCGGTGGAGACCGAACGTTCTCCTGAGTGAGGACCGAGCAGAGGAGAACCACAGTGACGGAGAAGGCTGTTCTCGCGGGCGGCTGCTTCTGGGGCATGCAGGACCTGTTCCGCCGCCACCCCGGAGTCGTCTCCACCCGCGTCGGCTACACCGGCGACCCGAGCACGCCCAACGCGACCTACCGCCGCCACGGCAACCACGCCGAGGCCATCGAGATCGTGTTCGACCCCGAGAAGCTGAGCTACCGGCAGATCCTGGAGTTCTTCTTCCAGATCCACGACCCGTCGACCCGCGACCGCCAGGGCAACGACATCGGCGCGAGCTACCGGTCGGCGATCTTCTACACCGACGACGCGCAGAAGAAGGTCGCGGAGGAGACGATCGCGGACGTCGACGCCTCCGGCAAGTGGCCGGGCAAGGTGGTCACCGAGGTCACCCAGGAGTCCGACTTCTGGCAGGCCGAGCCGGAGCACCAGGACTACCTGGAGCGCTACCCCAACGGCTACACGTGCCACTACGTGAGGCCCGAGTGGCAGCTCGGCGAGAGGTAGAGATCGCCGGGTTGCACGTCTCACCCGTGCACGCCTTCGAGGGCCGTCCGTCGGACGGCCCTCGTCCCGATCCGGGGCCGGTGTCGCCGGGGCGGGTGGACGTGCGCGCGGGTCTGGGGATCGTCGGCGACCGGTACTTCAACCACCCCGCGCACCGCAACGCGGCCGTCACGTTCCTCGCGGCCGAGTCGCTCGCGCCGTGGCCGGTGGACCCGGTGGTGGCGCGGCGCAACGTGGTGGTGCGCGGGTTCGACGTCGACGCCCTGCCGCGCGGCACCGTGTTCAGCCTCGACAGCGGCGCCGGGCCGGTGCGGTTCGAGGTGCACCGGCCGGCCCACCCGTGCGCGTGGATGGACGCCGTGATCGCTCCGGGCGCGTTCAAGGCGTTGCGGGGCAAGGGCGGGGTGCGGTGCGTGCCGCTGGACGACGGGGTGCTGCGCGTCGGCGCGGCGGAGTTGGCCGTCATGACCGCGTGAAGCGGGTGCGCCGCACGCCGACGATCGTGGGGGACGTCGAGCCGGACCCCGCCGGCACACCGCCCGCCCAGCAGGTCGTCCGCGGGCCGGGCGCGATCATCCTGCTGCACCCCGGGTGCGCGAGCCGCGACCAGACCCGGCAGGCGCCGAGGCCGATCGGCACGACGCTGGAGGAGCGCGGCTCCCGGTTCGTCACCGCGTCCGCGCTCCTCCGGCTCCGCTAGATCAGGTCCGCGAGCTCCACCCGGCGCAGGAACTCGCCGCGCACCCGGTCCGCCACCGCGTTCACGACCTCGGCGCCGTCGGACGACGGGTCGACGTGCACGCGGAACGGCGGCTTCGGGGCGTCCACCACGGACACGATCGCGTCGGCCACCGCGCCGACGTCCGCCCACGACGGTTCCAGCTCGGCCAGCTTGACGCCCACCTGGTCCATGAGGCCGGGGTAGAGCTCGTCGTAGGCCGCGGCGCGCTCGGTGTCCTCCGGGGTGCCGCTGTGCGCGAAGTGGTTGGTGCCGTGGGTGAACGCGCCTGGCACGACGATCGTGGTCTCGACGCCGAACCGCAGCAGCTCCGCGCGGTAGGAGACCGCCAGCGCGTCCATCGCCGCCTTGGCCGCGAAGTACGGCGCCAGGTATGGGGGAGTGCCGCCGCGGGTCGAGCTCGAACCCACCCACACGACCTGCCCGGAGCGCTGTTCCCGCAGCAACGGCAGCGCGGCGCGGTTGACCCGTTGCGTGCCCAGGACGTTGATGTCGTAGAGCGCCGCGTACTGCTCCGGCGTGAACGCCTCGGCGGGGCCGGTGACCATGTGGCCCGCGTTGTGCACCACCACGTCGAGGTGGCCCTGCCCGGCGACGATCGTCGCGATGGCCGCGTCGACCGACTCCTGCGACTGCACGTCGAGCTCCACGGCGTGCACGTCGGCCTTCTGCGCCGTCCCGAACTCGGCGAGCTCGGCGACGGCCGGGGCGTTGCGGCCGGTGGTGGCCCGCATGCCCGCGTAGACGGTGTGGCCCGCGAGAGCCAGCCTGCGCACTGCCAGGGCGCCGAACCCGCTCGACGCGCCCGTGACGACGATGACCTTGCCCATCAGATGATGCCTCCGTTCGCACGAATGGTCTGGCCGTTGATCCAGCGGGCGGGACCCGCGAGGAACGAGACGACCTCCGCGATGTCGCCCGGCTCGCCGATGCGCTCCAGGGGAGCCTGCTTCGCGAGGGTGTCGATCGTGTCCTGGTCCTTGCCGTCGAGGAACAGCTCGGTGGCCGTGGGGCCGGGCGCGACGGTGTTGACGGTGATGTCGCGGCCGCGCAGCTCACGGGCCAGCACCAGGGTCAGCGCCTCGACGCCGCCCTTGGACATCGCGTAGGCGCCGTACTGCGGGAAACGCAGGCCCACGACCGAGGACGAGACGTTGATGATGGCGCCGCCCTCGCGCAGACGACGTGCGGCCTGCTGCGACACGACGAACGTGCCGCGCGCGTTGGTGCGCATGATGCGGTCGAAGACCTCCAGGTCCAGGTCCGCGACGGTGCCGAGCGGCATGATGCCCGCCGAGTTCACCACGACGTCGACACCGCCGAAGGTCTGCTCCGCGAGGTCGAACGCGGCGGCCACGGCCGTCTCATCGGCCACGTCGGCCTGGGCGGCGATGGCCTGGCCACCGGCCGACGTGATCGCCTCGACGGCCTCGTCGGCCGCGGTCTTGTTGCCGGCGTAGACGATGACGACGGCGGTGCCGTCGGCGGCGAGGCGTTCCGCAGCCGCCCGCCCGATGCCCCTCGATCCGCCGGTGACGATCGCAACGCGGGTCATGTCGTTCCTCCTAGCTGCTGTTTCCGTCGTTAACGCATTCAACGTATCACCGGTATCGAATCAGCGCTACCGCTCATGTGTTATCGTCGTTACATGGACACGAGGGAGCGTCTGGTCCAGGCCGCGGCCGATCTGCTGGTGGAGGGCGGCAAGGAGGCGGTCTCCACGCGTGCGGTCGCCACCGCGGCGGGCGTGCAGGCTCCGACGCTCTACCGGTTGTTCGGCGACAAGGACGGCCTGCTCGACGCCGTCGCGGCGCACGGCTTCGCCGGGTACCTCTCCTCGAAGCACGCGATGGGGACGAGCGGCGACCCGGTGGACGACCTGCGGCGCGGCTGGGACCTGCACATCGGGTTCGGCCTGGAGCGGCCCGCGTTCTACCTGCTCATGTACGGCGAGCCGCGCAAGCGCGAGGCGCGGCTGGAGGCGGACGCGATGCTCCGCCGGATCATCGGCCGCATCGCCTCGGCCGGGCGGCTCGCGGTCACGGTCGAGCAGGCGGCGCAGTTCGTGCACGCCACGGGCCTGGGCGTGGTGCTGGCGCTGATCGCGACGCCGGAGGACGAGCGCGACCTCGGCCTGATCGAGTTCACCCGCGAGAACGTCATCGGCGCGATCACGACGGACGCCTCACCGGACGAGCCGTCGGACATCCCGAGCAGGGCCGTGGCACTGCGGACGGCCCTGCAGGAGGACCCGCCCCGCGCGCTGTCGCCGGCGGAACGGGCCCTCCTGGCCGAGTGGCTCGAGCGGGTCGCCCGGTAGCAGGGCTCAGGCGTTCGGGTCGAACGGGATCCCGGCCGGCTTCGCCCTGCCGAGGTTGGAGTTGAACGCGCCGTCCTTGATCGCGAGCGACGCGCTGCCGAAGTCGGCGTTCACCAGGACGTCGCGCACCCCGGCGGGGAACCGGTTCCAGCTCACGAGGTCCGGGTACTGGTAGACGCCGTAGTGGTTCTCCGCCACCTCACCGTTGCCGGCGAGCCGGAAGCAGTGCGTGCTGGCGCCGTCCTTGTGGTAGATGATCTTCGGGTGGGTGCCCTCCCACTGCACGTTGGCGCGCGGGTGGGTCTTGTACTTGCCGTGCTCGGACGTGGAGACGTACTGCGCCACATCGTTCTGCACCCACACGACCACGTGCTCGATGTCGTGCCGGTGCCCGCAGCAGTCCCACAGCGGTACGGCCTGGTCCTTCTCGAAGTACAGGTCGTAGAGGTAGGCGCACCAGCCGTTGTTGCACTTGGACCGGCTGTAGGAGTTGGTGTTGTCGAGGTCGGACTTGTCGTGGCAGTTGCCGTTGAGCGCGCCGGAGTTCTTCAGGCCGGGCGCGACCTGACCGGTCGGCGAGATCGCCGGCGTCGGGTAGCAGCCGTCACCGTCGTAGTCGAAGGCCGGCTGCCACTTGCCGTCGGCCTCCTCGTAACTGGCGGGGATGGCCGCCGGCGGGTCGGCGAGCGCGACTCCCGGGAACAGGGCGGTGATCAACAGGGCGCCCGCGAGCGCAGGCAGGAGCTTCTTCCTCAACAGTGGCCTCCGTGAGCAGCAGGGGAGAGGCTTGCGAGGCTGAAACTGGTACATGAACGGCGTTCATGTCCAGGTGCTTCACCGAATCTTTGCCTTACCGGGAAAGGGGCAGCCGGTGAACGGAATCGATCACGTCCTCGCGGCGCCGACCTTCCAGTACCCGCTGAACAAGATCGCCCTGCGGTCCACCCCGCGGTCCTTCACCAGGTGCCGCCGCACCCCGGTCGCGAGTGCCGACTCCCCGCACGCCCACGCGTAGTCCACAGTGGACAGCGCACGCTCCTGGACCGCTTTCAGCACCGCGGTTCCCGGCTCGGCGTCGCCGCGGAACACCCACTCCGCCTCCAGGTCGAGCCGGAACGACTCGTCGGGCACCTCCGCGAACACCTGCACCGGCCGCGTCTCCACCTCGAGGATGGCGGCGAGCGCGGGCAGCGCCGTCTCGTCGGCCACGAGCAGCACCGAGCCCTCGGCCGGCGGCCGGTACGCCGACCCGCCCGCGCGGAAGCCGGCCCGGGACCCCGCGGTGGCGCGGCGGGCCCAGCGCGTGCCGGGGCCCGCGTCGCCGTGGACCACGAAGTCGACGTCGATCTCGGCCTGTTCGGGGCGGTGCGCGCGGACGGTGTACCAGCGCAGGTCGGGGCGGACGTTCTCCGGCATCGCCTGCAGGGCCGCGCGGACGTTGATGCGGTCGTCGGCGGGCATGACCAGCGCGCGGTCCGTCGCCACGACCAAGCCGAAGTACTCGTCCGGTCCGGTGACCGCGTAGGAGGCGAACTCCGGTGCGTGGAAGGTGATCCGGCGCATGTGCTCGCTCAAGTCGGTCACGGCGGTGACGGTCATGACGAACTGTTCGAAGACCTCGCGGCGGTTCGCGGGGGCCATCACCAGCTCGGCCGCCTTGGTGGCGGCCTTGATCGTGAACCGCTCGAGGGCGGAGTAGCGCGTCATGCGAGGCACCCTACAGCTTTGGTAAGGCTTACCTAAATAGTTCGTCTGAGACATACCCGACACGCACCCCGGCGTGCATGCTCATACATCTTCGTGCATAATTCTCAACGTGTCCAAGGTGCTCACTTCACTTCCCGCCGGCGAACGCGTCGGCATCGCCTTCTCCGGTGGTCTCGACACCTCCGTCGCCGTCGCGTGGATGCGTGAGAAGGGCGCTGTGCCCTGCACGTACACCGCGGACATCGGTCAGTACGACGAGCCCGAGATCGAGACCGTCCCCGGCCGCGCCGGCACGTACGGCGCCGAGATCGCCCGCCTGGTGGACTGCCGGGCCGCGCTCGTCGAGGAGGGGCTCGCGGCGCTCGCCTGCGGCGCGTTCCACATCCGCTCCGGTGGCCGCGCGTACTTCAACACCACCCCGCTGGGCCGCGCCGTCACGGGCACCATGCTCGTGCGCGCCATGCTCGACGACGACGTCCAGATCTGGGGCGACGGCTCGACCTACAAGGGCAACGACATCGAGCGGTTCTACCGCTACGGCCTGCTCGCGAACCCGTCGCTGCGGATCTACAAGCCGTGGCTCGACGCGGACTTCGTGACCGAGCTCGGCGGCCGCAAGGAGATGTCCGAGTGGCTGCTCGAGCGCGACCTGCCCTACCGGTCGAGCGTCGAGAAGGCCTACTCCACCGACGCGAACATCTGGGGCGCGACGCACGAGGCCAAGTCGCTCGAGCTGCTCAACGAGGGCATCGAGATCGTCGAGCCGATCATGGGCGTCAAGTTCTGGGACCCGTCGGTCGAGATCGCGGCCGAGGACGTCACCATCGGCTTCGACCAGGGCCGCCCGGTCACGATCAACGGCAAGGAGTTCGGCAGCGCCGTCGACCTCGTGCTCGAGGCCAACGCCATCGGCGGCCGCCACGGTCTGGGCATGTCCGACCAGATCGAGAACCGCATCATCGAGGCCAAGAGCCGCGGCATCTACGAGGCGCCCGGCATGGCGCTGCTCCACATCGCCTACGACCGCCTCGTGAACGCGATCCACAACGAGGACACCGTGGCCTCGTACCACACCGAGGGCCGCAAGCTCGGCCGTCTGCTGTACGAGGGCCGCTGGCTCGACCCGCAGTCGCTGATGATCCGCGAGGCGCTGCAGCGCTGGGTCGGCTCCGCGGTCACCGGCGAGGTCACGCTGCGGCTGCGCCGGGGCGACGACTACTCGATCCTCGACACGTCGGGCCCCGCGTTCAGCTACCACCCGGACAAGCTGTCGATGGAACGCACCGAGGACTCGGCGTTCGGTCCGGTCGACCGCATCGGCCAGCTGACCATGCGCAACCTCGACATCGCGGACTCGCGCGCCAAGCTGGAGCTCTTCGCGGGCCTCGGCATGGTCGGCACCCGCCAGTCGGCGCTCATCTCGGCCCAGGTCGAGCCGACGAAGCTGATCGGCGACGTGCCGGACGGCGGCGCCGAGGTCATCGCCTCGCGCGGTGAGGTCTCCGAGGCCGACGCGCTGCTCGACGCCGCCGCGATGGAGTCCGGCACCGACTGACGCCGCACGGGTGTGGCCGCGGGCGTCAGGTCTGCGGCCACATCGAGTAGATGACGTTCTCCGTGTCGGCGCACACGACCTGCGGCATGGCGCCCTCGGCGACCTGGTTGCACGCCAGGGTGCCGATCTCGACCGGCGGCAGGCCGGTCTTCGGCTCCTGGCGCTGCGCGTAGTAGTCGAACAGGACCGCCCCGGCCTGGTCGCAGTTCAGCCGGCCCTTCGGGGTCTCCATGACGACGGCGAGCATCGGCTTGCCCAGGGCGCCGGTGAAGGGCTTGTCGCAGTACTGCGCGGGCAGGCTCTCGTAGTGGTCCGGCGGCACTCCGTCGAGCGCGGTGGTCCCGCTCTGCCTGGTGGTGCTCGGAGTCTGCTGCCCGGAAGTCGTGGTGGCGGGTGACGTCGTGTCCGGACCGGTGGTGCCGGAGCCGGTGACCTCCGAGGTGCAGCCCGCCGCCAGGGCGGCGAGGAGCACGGGCGCGATCAAGAACCTCATGCCTGCGAGGTCGGTGCGGACCTCGCTGCCGTTACTCCGATCAGGTACCCGCTAGCCTTGCGGGTCGTGTCGATCGAGGATGCGCGGACGCGCCCGGCGGTGCTGCTGAACCCGCTCGAAGGCGACCCGACGGACGCCGACAGCCACATCGGGGGCCCGTTGCTGTGGCCGATCGACGAGCCGTGGCCGTGGTGCGACGGGGAAACCCATCAACCCGGGAGCGGTGGCGAGCCGTTCGTCGGTGCCGTGCAGCTCTACCGGAGCGACTTCCCGGAACTGCCGTTCCCCGAGGGCACCGACGTGCTGCAGGTCTTCCTGTGCACGCTGCACCACGACGTCCCGCACGCCCGCGGTCCGGCCGTGCGCCTGGTGTGGCGCGACTCCACGACGGTGGTCGAGCTGATCGAGGAGGAACCGCAGCCCTCGGCGCAGGTCGAGGCGTACGTGCCGACGGTCAACGTCCTCGAGCCGATCCGGTACGCCGAGCGCGAGTCGAAGGCCTCCGGCGGCACGAAGATCGGCGGCTGGACCGCGTGGCGGCAGTCCGCGCCGGTCGAGTTCCCCTGCCCGGACTGCGGTGCGGCGCAACGGCAGACGCTGTCGCTCGCGACGCACGAGCCGTCCGGCGACGACGTCGAGTGGGAGTTCGGCCGCGGGGGCAACCTGAACGTGTTCACGTGCCCCGCGGACGTCCGGCACCCGATCAGCGCGCACGTCGGCTGAGCACCGCCACGCCCGCCAGCAGCACGAGCAGCAGCGCGGCGAACCACGTCATCACGGTCGTCGGCGCGAAATACCGCGTGGCGAGGCCGATCGAGACCGCCGGCACGCTCAGCCCGGCGTAGGCGATGAAGAACAACCCGGCCAGCGCCTCGCCGCGCTGCTCCGGTGCCGCCATCGCCGCGACCGCGCCGATTGACGCCTTGAACTGCACGCCCGCGCCGACACCGGCGAGCGCGCCGCCGGCGAGGAACAGCGGGAAGCTCGTCGCGGACATCCCGGCGACCACGAGCACGACGCCCGCCGCCTGCCCGCCGAGGCCCAGCGCCCGGCGCACCGGTGCGGGCAGCGAGCCCGTCACGGTCTGCGCGAGCGCCGCGGTGCCGAACACGGTGAAGACGACGAGCCCGGCGAGCGCCCGCGACGGGTGGTGCAGCTCGCCCGCCACGAAACCGGGGGAGACGGACGTGAACACGCCGAAGACCGAGAACGCGGAGATCGCCCCGGCGGCCGCGGCGAGGTAGCCCGCGCGGTCGCCGTGGTCGGCGCTGATGCGCTGCGGGCGGTAGCGCAACGGTTGCCGGGCCACGGTTTCCGGGGTGAGCGCGACCGCGGCCAGCACGACGGCGAGCAGCACGGCGAACACGACGTACGGGGTGCGCAACGGCGCGGTGGCGTACTGCGCGAGCACCCCGGCGACCAGCGCGCCGACGCCGAGCCCGCCGATGTTCGCGGCGGTCGAGACGACCTCGAACCGGCGCGGCGATGCTCCGGGGCGGTGCCGCGCGTGCAGGTCGTGCAGGTACGCGGTGGCGGTCGCGGTGATCATGCCGACGCCCAGGCCGTTGACGACGCGGGCGGCGATCAGCACGGGCAGCGCGGTGCCGGTGAGGAAGAGCAGCGCGGACACGAGCTCCAGGCCCAGCGCCGGGAGGAGGACCGCCTTGCGGCCGGCCCGGTCGGAGACGTGCCCGGCGAGCACGAGGCTGATCACGACGCCCACCGCGAACGCCGCGAACACGACGGTGATGTCGAGGGTGGAGAAGCCCTCGCGGGCCGCGTAGAGCGGGAACAGGGGAGCGGGGACGGTCGAGTAGGCCATCGCGACCAGGAACGCGGCGGCCACGGACCAGAAACCGCGGCGGTGGTGCCTGCCGGTGGCGGGCGGGGTGATCGGTGTTTCGACGAGCACGGACATGCCACCACCCTGCGCGCCTCGAACTATCACGTCCAACGAAAGTTCGAGCTGGCGATCATCGATTACTGAGATACTCGCTGGTGTGGACCTGCGTCAGCTCGAGTACTTCGTCGCGATCGCCGAGGAGGGCACGTTCACCCGTGCCGCCGCCCGCGTGCACGTCGTCCAGTCGGCCGTGTCGGCCGCGATCAAGACCCTCGAACGCGATCTGGGCGCCACTCTGCTCGACCGCAACTCGAAGCGGGTGCAGCTGACCGCCGCCGGCGAGGCGTTGCTGCCGAAGGCCAGGGACGTGCTCGACGCGGTGGCGGAGGCGCGGGACGTGGTCGCCCAGGTCGAGGGCGGTCTGCGCGGCACGGTCCGGCTGGGCCTGCTGACCGCGATGACCCTGATCGACCTGCCCGCGCTGCTCGGCGAGTTCCACCGCCGCCACCCCGGCGTGCTGGTCCGCACGAGCGCGGCGACCGCCGGGTCGCTCGGACTGGTCGAGCAGCTGCTGGACCGCCGGCTCGACCTGTCGTTCGTGTCCCTGCCGGGGGAACCGCCGGACGGGATCGTCGTCGAGGAGCTGGCCCACTCGGTGATGGACCTCGTCGTGCCGGACGGCCACCCGCTCGCCGCCCGGTCCGCGGTGCCGATCGGGGAGCTGGCCGGGATGGACTTCATCGACTCGCCGCTGGGCTACGGCAACCGGGCCGTCGTGGACCGGGCGTTCGCCGCCGGTGCCGTGCCGCGCCGGGTGACCTTGGAGATCTCCGACATCTTCACCGGCGTCGACTTCGTGCGGCACGGCCTCGGCATCGCCCTGCTGCCCGGCTACGTCCTGCGCGGCGCGCGGGGCGTCACGACGCTCGAGGTGACCGGCGCGGACCTGCGGTGGCCGCTGGGCCTCGCGCGCCCGGCCGGCCGCACACCGAGTGCGGCGGCTAGGGCGTTGATGGCGGTGGTGCACGAGGTGGTCAGCGGCGCCTGAGCCTCACCTGGCGCAGACGAAGCTCGACGCGCTGTTCTGGTCGCCGCCGCGGTAGCGGGGCCACTGCGGGTACTCGCACAGCGGGCGGGTCCGGCCGTGCGCGATGTCGGCGACCACCTGGCGTTCCGGCGACCGTCCACTCCCGACCCACTGCTCCAGCGCGGTCAGCGAGTCCCACCCGGCGGCGAGCGCCGGAGCGCCGAAGTTGGCGTGGTTCGCTCCCGGCACCAGGTAGTAGCGCAGGAACTCCCGTGTCGATGAACCCGACACGTCCCGCACGCGCTCGTAGAAGTCGTTGGTGGAGCGGTGCGAGACCAGTTCGTCCGCGGAACCGTGCAGCAGCAGGAGCTTGCCGCCGGAGCGGGCGAACGGGCGGAGGTCGGTGTCGTTGCGGTCCATGACCTCCGACAGCTCGCTGATCCGGCCGAGCCACCTGCCCGGATGCCGAGGGTCGAGGTCGAGGGAGTCGAACGACGGGTCGCGGGTGACGAAGTACTTCACCCACTGGTCCCAGTACTGCATGCCGTACCCGGCCGTGACCGGCATCGGGCTGGCCGGTGGGGTGGTGCCGAAGCCGAGGAACGGCGTCCGCATGTCCGCGCCGGACAGGAACGGGAAGCCGGGGTACCGGGTCTCGCCGCTCGCGACCCGGTAGGGCCAGCGGAACGGCGTGGACATCGCTTTCACCGCGTCGATCTGCGCGTCCGACAGGCAGGTGGGACCGGTGTCGCCGCCGCCGGGGCACCGCAGCGCACGCGGGTCGAAGGTGCAGCGGGGGTTCGAGACGATCCCGTCGGCAGCCCCGTCCGCGCCGTCGCAGGCGGCGATCACGCTGGTGTGCAACAGGGTCTGCTCGTCCGGGCCGGGGAAGGCGCCGGGCCGGGCCAGAATCTGCGTCAGGTACCCGAGGTACAGGCTCTCGGCGAGGTTGTTCCACGCCGGGTAGCCCGAGATCACGCCGTCGAAGTCGCGCGGCCACCGCTGGGCGACGACCAGCGCCTCCCGCCCGCCGGTCGACCCGCCCGCGAAGAACGTCTCGGCGGGCGTGCGCCCGTAGGCGTGGCGGATGAGGAACATGCCGGCGTCACGGGTCTTCTTCAGCGCGTCGCCGGCGGAGAAGTTGCGGACCGCCTCGTCGTGCACGCCGAACGACCCGTCGAGCGACGGCACGGCCCCCGGTCCCTGCTGATGTCCCGAGTCGCCGGCGAACGTGGCGTACCTCCGCGCCAGCGGCGCCAGGGCGTCCGCGGCGGCGAACGGCACGTTCCCGGTCAGCGCCGGGATGGTGCCGTTGTAGCCACCGCCGCCGAACATCATGCCCTTGCGGTTCCAGCCGGTCGGCAGCGCGACGCGCAGCTTGATGCCGGGCGCCGCCCGGTCGACGGGGTGGAGGTCGGCGTCGACCTGGCAGTACTCGACCACCTGCTCGCTCACGACGGCGGACGTGACGACCGCCGCGGTGACCCGGCCGCCGGTGGTCGGCAGGCCGATGGCGGAGGCCGGGATCTCCAGCTGTGCCAGCGCCGCGCAGGACGGCGTGGTCCTGGGCGGCGTCGCGGCGGTGGCGGGCTGGGCGCCGAGCAGCAGGACCGCGGCACCCAGCACGGCGAGACGGCGTGTTCTCACGGCAGCAGGCCTTTCAGCGGTAGAGGTGCGCGCCGGGGACGGCGTTCGGGTCCTCGCGGACCTCGGCGGGGTTCGTCTCCGGCAGGAAGTACGCGCAGGCGAACGTGATCAGGCCCATCAGCGTGATGTAGCCGGCGACCGGGAGGGTGCTGCCGGTCTCGGCGATGAGCGCGGTCATCAGGAACGGCGTGCCGCCGCTGATGACGATCGCCGACAGCTGGTAGGACAGCGATGCGCCGGAGTAGCGGACGTTGGGCGCGAACAGCTCGCCCAGGAAGCTCGCGATCGGGCCGTAGGTGAGGCTCTGGAAGACGAAGCCCACGACCACGGCGACGAAGATCAGCGGCAGCGACGCGGTGTCGACCAGCCCGAAGTAGGGGAAACCCCACGCCGCCACGCCCAGGCCGCCGACGAGGATCAACGGCCGCCGCCCGATCCTGTCGGAGACGTACCCGGACCACGGCATGACGGCGAGCATCGCGACGGAGCTGAGCAGCACGACGGTGAGCAGTCCGTTGCGGTCGAGCTTCAACGACGTGGTGCCGTAGTTGAGCAGTCCGGCGATGCTCACGTAGAAGAGGCTGTTGGTGGCCGACAGGATGCCGCACGCCAGCAGGATCGTGCCCCACTTCTCGCGGATGACGTTCGCGAGCGGCGCGCGGACGACGGCGCGCTCCGGCCGGTCGGCCTCCTTCGCCAGCGCGCGGAACTCCGGCGTGTCCTCCACTTTGGACTGGATGTAGAGCACGACGGCGAACATGACGATGCTGACCAGGAACGGGATCCGCCAGCCCCAGCTGAGGAACGCGTCGTTCGGCATGAGCCCGCTGGCCGCCACGAAGATCAGGTTGGAGATGATCACGGCGACGGGAACGCTGGTCTGCCCGAACGTGCCTGCGAACCCGCGTTGCTTCGGACCGGCGGACTCGGTGAGCAGCAACATGATCCCGCCCCACTGGCCGCCCGCCGCGAGCCCCTGCAGGAACCGCAGCGTCACGAGCAGGATCGGGGCCAGCGCGCCCACGGCGGAGGCGGTGGGCAGGCAGCCGATCAGGAACGTCGCGCCGCCCATCAGCGCGAGGCACGTGACGACGACCGGCTTGCGCCCGTACTTGTCGCCGAAGTGCCCGGCGAGCACGCCGCCGACCGGGCGTGCCACGAAGCCCGCCCAGAACGTGCTGAACGCGAGCAGCGTGCCGGTGAGCGCCGAGGACTGCGGGAAGAACACCTTGGGGAACACCAGCGCGGCCGCGGTGCCGTAGAGGAAGAAGTCGTACCACTCTATGGAGCTGCCGATCAGCCCGACGGTCAGCAGCTTCCGGAAGCCGCGGCGGTGCACCGGTGACGGCGCGGACTGCACGGGCTGTTCGTCGGGCTGGGCCAGAGGGGTTGCCATACGTGCCGCCTTCGTCGATGAACCGGCAGGTGATGACGGCCAATGCTAGGGCGGCACCACGACGTGGCTGAGGTCTGGATCACACACGCCTGGTGCGGGTTTGGTGGGTCTTTCCTCCACCGCCTGCTGGGGAAGAATGAGGCGGGTGACCTTCGACCCGAGTGACGAACCGGACTCGCACGCGCTCGTGCGCCGGCAGCGCGAACTGGCGTCGTTGTACGCGACTGCCAAGTCGCTCACGGCGCTCGGCGAACTGGACGACGTGCTGCAGTCGATCGTCCGCCACGCCCACGACCTGATGGGCACGGACTTCACCTACCTCTCGCTGGTCGCGGACGGCCGGCTGTCGGCCAAGGCGGCGGAGGGCACGATCTCGGCGGCGTTCCTCGGCGCGACCATCCCGGCGGGCGTGGGGCTGGGCGGGAAGGTGCTGGCCACGCGGCGCCCGCAGTGGGTGCGCAACTACGCGGCCTCGAAGCTCATCGACCACGACGCCGGCTTCGACCGGCTCGTCGTCACCGAGGACCTGGTCGCGCTGCTCGGGGTGCCGCTGGTGATCCGCGACGAGGTGGTGGGCGCGCTGTTCGCCGCGGACCGGTCCGAGCGGTCGTTCCACCCCGGCGAGATCGCGCTGCTGAGCGCGTTCGCCGACCACGCCGCGGTGGCGCTCGACAACGCCCGGCTCTACGAGGAGAGCCGCACGGCGTTGCGGGAGCTGCGCGAGCACGTGGCCGTGGTCGAACGGGCGCAGGCGATCCACGAGACGCTGACGGGCGTGGTGCTGGAGGGCGGCACACCGGCCGACGTCGCGCAGCTCCTCGCGGGACAGCTCGGCGGCACGGTCGCCGTGCTGGACCGGGCCGACGCCGGGCACCGCTCCGGCCGCGTCACGACCACCGTCGACACCGCGGGGGTCGCGCACAGCGTGGCCCCGATCCGCGCGGGCGACAGCTACCTCGGCGCGCTGTCGTGGAGCAGGCCGGCGGTGGCGGAACGCGGTGTCTCCGACGACATGGACCTGCGCACGCTCGAACGGGCCACGCACATCCTCGGGTTGCTGATCCTCAAGGAACGCGCCGTCGCCGACGCGAGCGAGCGGCTCAGCGGCGAGCTGCTGACCGAGCTGATGGTCGGCGGTCCCGGCGTCAGCCCGTCGCAGCGCTCCCGCGCCCAGGCCCGCCACATCGACGCCGACCGGCTGACGCTGGTCCTGGTCGCCGACTCGCCGTTGCTGTCGTCGACCGAGCTGGCCCGCCACCTGCACGACATCGCGCGGGACAGCGCGGGTCTCGCGGGCGAACACCTCGGCAGGGCAACGGTGATCGTGCCCAGCACCGACGACGACCGCACCGCCGAGGAGGTCCACCGCCGGCTCCGGCGCGCGTCGGGGAGCCCGGTCGCGGTCGTGGGGGAGCGGGCGGTGAACCACGACTGGGCGCGCGCGTTCTCCGCGGCGAACCGGTGCGCGTCGGTGATGAGGGCGATCGGGCACACCGACCGCGGTGCCACGACCGGCCGCTACGCGCTCTACGCGCTGATCTTCGACGCCGACCGGGCGGGCGAACTCGACCGGTTCCTCGCCGCCTCCGTCGGCCCGCTGGTCGACCACGACCAACGGCGCGGCACCGATCTCGTGAAGACCCTCAGCGCCTACTACGACCACCGCGCGAACGTGGCGGCGACGGCACGCGCGTTGCACGTGCACGTCAACACGTTGCTCAAGCGGCTCGACCGCGTCAGCGACGTGCTCGGGGTCGACTGGCGCGGCGAGAACGACCTGGAGCTGCAGCTAGGACTGCAGCTCCACCGCCTGCGGGACCTGGGCTGAGCTGCGCAGGGCGCTCTTCGACAGCTTGCCGGTGCCCGTCTTGGGCAGCGCGGTGCGGAACACGACCTCGTCGGGCAGCCACCACTTCGCGACCTTCGGGGTGATGTGCCGGACGAGGTCGTCTCCGGTGGTGGCGCTGCCGTCGCGCAGCACGACGTAGGCGACGGGGCGTTCACCCCACTTCGGGTCGGGGCGCGCGATCACGGCGACCTCGACGACGTCGGGGTGCGAGGTGAGCGCGCTCTCCAGCTCGACCGAGGAGATCCACTCGCCGCCGGACTTGATCAGGTCCTTCATCCGGTCGACGAGGCGGATGAAACCGTCGGCGTCGATCGTGGCGAGGTCGCCGGTGCGCAGCCAGCCGTCCTCGGTGAAGCTCTCCGCGGAGTCCACCCGGAAGTAGCCGCCCGCGACCCACGGACCGGCGACCTGCAGCTCGCCGACCGCGCGGCCGTCGCGCGGCAGCTCCACGCCCGTCTCGACGTCGGCGACCCGCAGGTTCACGAGCGGCAGCGGCTGGCCCTGCGCCGCCCGCACCGCGACCTGCTCCGCGTCGGTCTTGCCGCGGTGGCGGGTGCGGGTGCCGCCGATCGTCCCGACCGGACTGATCTCCGTCATGCCCCACGAGTGCGTGATCGGGACGCCGATCGCGGCGCGGTAGGTCTCCGACAGCGCCGGTGCGATCACCGAGCCGCCGCCGAGCAGGAACCGGGTGGCGCGCAGGTCGTGGAAGGCCAGCTGGGGGACGAGGCTCGTCCACACCGTCGGCACGGCCCCGGCGACGGTGACCTGCTCGGACTCCATCAGCGCCAGCAGGTGGGAGGGCTCCGACGACGGGCCGGGCAGCACCAGCGACGCACCGGTCATCATCGCGCCGTAGGGCAGCCCCCAGGCGTTGGCGTGGAACATCGGCACGATCGGCATCACGACGTCGCTCTCGCACAGGCCGATGAACCCGGCGGCGAGCGTGCCCAGGCAGTGCAGGACCGTCGACCGGTGGCTGTAGAGCACGCCTTTGGGCGGCCCGGTCGTGCCGGAGGTGTAGCAGAGCCCCGAGGCCAGGTTCTCGTCCGCGAGCGCGAAGGTGTCCTCGAACGAGCCCGCGAACGGCTCGGCCGCGTCGACCAGGTCGTCGTGGTCGAGCACGCGCGGGTCGTCCGGGATCTCCACGTCGCTGTCGTCGGGCAGCACGACCCAGTGCCGCACCCCCGGCATCCGGCCGGCACTCGGCCAGATCCGGGGCAGCAGCGCCCGGTCGACGAACACGACGTCGTCCCCGGCGTGGTTCACGATGTACTCGAGGTGCTCGGCCGACAGCCGGATGTTGATGGAGTGCAGCACCCGCTTGGTCACGGGCACCGCGAGGTACAGCTCGAGGTGCCGCCGGGTGTTGCTCGCGAACGTGGCGACGCGCGCCCCGGCCGGCACGCCGAGCGAGTCGAGCGCGGTGGCGAGCCGTCGCGCCCGGACCGCCACGTCGGCGAACGTGACCCGCTCGACGCCGGCCGTCACGACCTGCTTGTGCGCGTGGAGTCGCTCGGCCCGCTCCAGGATGTGCGCGATGGTGAGCGGCCTAGGTTGCATCAGCCCGTCCATGGGACGTGACACTAAGTCAGGCCGGTTTCCGGTGAGAGGGAGGAAAGTTCCACTTGTTCCGCTGGTGTGGCGGCGATTTCCTCCACGGGTTCACCGCTCAGGCGCGGTAGGCCTCGCACGCCAGCGTGATCAGGTCGGTCAGGTGCTGCGGTGGCTGGTCCCTCCACCACGCCAGCCAGACCGCGATCGGCGGTGTGTCCGCGACCGCCCGGTAGGCGACGCCGGGGCGAGGGTTGAGGCTCGCGGTGGCCTCCGACGTCATGCCCACGGCCTGTCCGGCGGCGATCAGCGTCAGCCACTCGTCGACGCTGCTCGTGTTGCGCACCACGGCGGGTGCCTTGCCCGGCTGCCACAGGTCGAGGGTCGTCGTGCCGGTGCGGTCGTCCACGGCCAGCGAGTAGCGGGCCAGGTCGGCCAGCCTGAGCGAACGCTTGCGCGCCAGCGGGTTGTCCGTCGCCACCACGCCGTAGCGGCGTTCGGTGCCCAGCAGGGCCGTCTCGAACCTCGGGTCGTCGACCGCCTTGCGCAGCACCGCGACGTCGGCCGCGCCCTCGGCCAGGCCTGCCGTCAGCGAGTTCGACTGCACGAACACCAGCGGCAGGCCGGGGTGTTCGGCCGCCCAGGCCTTCTGCACGCGCCGGGTGTGCTTGCCCAGGGCCGCCCAGGCGTAGCCGATCCGCACCTCCGTCGACGACTGCGCGGCTATCCGGTGCAGGTGCGCGACGTCGTCGAGCACCCGCCGCGCGCCTTCCAGGACCTGCGTGCCGACGGAGGTGAGCGCGACGTGCCGGGTGGACCGTTGCAGCAGGCGCACGCCCAGGGCCGTCTCCAGCGCGGCCACCGACCGCGAGACCGACGCCTGGGTGAGGCCCAGCTCCCTTGCCGCGTCGGTGAACGTGCCCGCGTCGACCACCGCCACGAACGCCCGGACGTGCCGCAGATCCATTCGCCCAGCGTATAGGTGCGGCGGCTCATGCATTTCCCGCATCGGTGCGCGCGACGCAGGCTGGGTGCCATGAAGAGCCTCGGTGGCTTCGCCACGATCACCGCCAGCGCGGCCAGCAGCCAGCTCGGTGCCGCGGTGGGTGCCCACGCGTTCGCCAGCATCGGCCCGGCCGGGGTCGTCGCCGTGCGCCAGTTCGTCGCCGCGGCGGTCTTGCTGCCCGTCGCCCGGCCGGACCCGCGGAGGTTCACGTGGGCGCAGTGGTGGCCGACGATCGCGCTCGGGCTGGTGTTCGCGACCATGAACCTCAGCCTCTACACCGCCGTCGACCGCATCGGCCTGGGCCTCGCCGTCACGCTCGAGGTGCTCGGGCCGCTGTGCGTCGCGCTGGCGGGGTCGCGCACCCGCTGGGACTTCCTGTTCGTGGTGGTCGCGGCCGCCGGCGTCTACGTGCTGGTGCTGCCGGGGCCGTCGAGCGACTGGCTCGGCATCGGCGCCGGGCTGCTGGCCGCGGCGAGCTGGGCCGCGTACATCCTGCTCAACCGCCTGGTCGGGCAGCGGCTGCCCGGTCTGCAGGCGCCCGCGGCGGCGACGAGCGTGTCCGCGCTGCTCTACGTGCCGGTGGCGGTGTTCCTGGTCGTGCAGGGGCAGTTCAACGGCATGGCCATTCTCTACGCGGTCGCGGCCGGCCTGTTCTGCAGCGTCGTGCCCTACGCGGCCGACGTGATCGCGTTGCGCAAGGTGCCCGCGCGGCTGTTCGGGCTGGTGTGCAGCGTGCACCCGGTGCTCGCCGCGCTCGCGGGCCTGCTGCTGCTCGGCGAGCGGCTCGACCCGCACCACTGGGCCGGGATCTTGCTCGTCGTCACCGCCAACGCACTGGCCGTGACTTGCTCGCAGTGGTCTGGATCACCTACCGTGCAGGAAGAAACGTGAATCCAATTCACTTAGGTGGGTGGTCATGCGGACGACAGTCGTGACGGTGGTAGCCGCACTCGTCGGTGCGGCGCTGGTCAGCGGACCGTTCGCGTGGGCGGAACCCGAGCCGTACCTGGTGGGCAGGGGGATCTCGGACGTCACCGGGCCCGCCGCCGAGAACGGCATGATGGGCTACTCCAAGTTCGACCAGAAGACCTCGGGCATCCACCAGCGGCTGCGCTCGCGCGCCTACGTCGTGGTCGACCGGGCCACGGCCAAGCGCGTCGCGTACGTCAACGCCGACCTCGCGATGATCTTCCGCGCGGTCCAGGAGGGCGTGCTCACCAAACTGCAGGCCAGGTACGGCAGCACCTACACCCGCGAGAACCTGCTGCTGTCGGCCACGCACACCCACTCCGGCCCCGGCGGCCAGTCGCACAACCTCGCCTACAACCTGTCGATCCTCGGCATGCAGCCGCAGGCGCTGGCCGCCGTGGTCGACGGCATCACCGAGTCGGTCGTCGAGGCCCACGAGGACGTCAAGCCCGGTTCGATCAGCCTCGGCGTCGGCGAGCTGACCGGCGCCTCGGTCAACCGGTCCCGCGTCGCGTTCGACCGCAACCCGGACAAGGGCTTCTTCCCGCAGGGCATCGACCCGCAGATGACCGTGCTGAGGTTCCGGCAGTCCGGCACCGACGTCGGCGCGGTCAGCTGGTTCGCCACGCACAACACGTCGATCACCAACGCCAACACGCTGATCAGCCCCGACAACAAGGGCTACGCGGCCTACCAGTGGGAGCACGACGACAAGGGCGTGCGCTACCTGGACGACACCGCGGGGTTCGTGGCGGCGTTCCCGAACACCAACGCGGGCGACATGTCGCCGAACCTCAACCTGCGGCCCGGTTCCGGCCCCACCGAGAACGAGTGGGAGAACGCCCGGATCATCGGCGAGCGGCAGAACCGCAGGGCGCAGGAGATCTACCACGGCGCCCAGTCCGCGGTCGGCGGCGGTGTCGACTACCGGATGCGGTTCGTGGACATGTCGGCCGTGCAGGTCGAGGGCCGCCACACCACCGACGGCAAGGCGGGCACGACGTGTTCCGGTGTCGTCGGCGCGTCGACGATCGCGGGCAGCGTGGAGGACGGCCCGGCGATCCCCGGGTTCTCCGAGGGCATGCAGTCGCCGTGGAAGAAGCTCTTCGAGCCGTTGCAGATGGAGGTTCCGCAGTGGTTGCGGGACTGCCAGTTCCCCAAGGCCTCGCTCGTGCCGACCGGTCTGATCGGTGCCACGCCGAACATCGTGCCGCTGCAGATCGTCCGGATCGGACAGTTGCACCTCGTCGCCGTGCCCGGCGAGGTGACGATCACCGCGGGCCTGCGCATCCGCAGGGCCGTGGCCGCCGAAGCCGGTGTGCCCCTTCAGAACGTGCTGATCCAGGGCTACGCCAACGACTACAGCCAGTACGTCACCACGCCGGAGGAGTACGACTCGCAGCAGTACGAGGGCGGGTCGACCCTGTTCGGCCGCAACACCACGCCCGCGTACCAGCAGGAGTTCGGCAAGCTCGCCGCGTCGATGAGGTCCGGCTCGTCGCTGCCCGCCGGCCCGAACCCCGGCAAGCCGCCGTTCACCGAGATCAACCTGCAGACCGGCGTCGTGCTCGACGACAAGCCCGCGGACAAGAAGTACGGCGACGTGCTCTCCGCACCGAAGTCGTCCTATGCGCGCGGCGAGACCGTGACGTCGGTGTTCGTGACCGGGCACCCGAAGAACGACCTGCACCGCAACGGGACCTTCCTGGAGGTGCAGCGGCAGGTGAACGGCCAGTGGGTGCGCGTGGCCGACGACGGCGACTGGTCCACGCGCTACCGGTGGGAACGCGTCGGCATCGCCTTCTCCAACGCCACGATCACCTGGCAGATCCCGGCGGACACGCCCGCGGGCACCTACCGGATCGTGCACCACGGCGACGAGAAGTCCGGCTGGACCGGCAGGGTCACCGGCTTCACCGGGGCGACGGCGGGCTTCACCGTGAGCTGATCTCGCCGCCCGCCGCGACGGCGAGGGCGGGACCGAAGGCGGCCGCGGGCGTGAACGCGCCGGGCTTGCCCTCGCCCCTGGCGAGCCGGGTGGCGACCTCCGCGGTCACGCCGGCGGTGAAGTCCATGGCCTCACCGGTCTTCAGCCAGCCCTCGCCCGTGGTGCCGTCCGGCCACGTGACGGTGGCGTGGCCCCAGGAGTGCCGGCGCGGCCTCGGTGCGGCCTTGGTCTCGACCCCGGCGAGCCGGCGGGTGGCGAAGCGGCGCACCGGGTCCAGCGCCACCAGCCGCTGCGCGAGCGGGAGCACCGCCCGGGCGGCGGGGGAGGCGGGCATGATCGCGGTGGCCGCCGTGACGTTCCGGGCGCCGCTGGCGTTGCGGGCGGCCAGCAGTTCGGCGGTGGGCGCCTCGGACGTCGTGACGTGGTCGCCGTCGGGCAGGCGCAGCCGCCGCGCGTTCGCGCCGAGACGCGACCTCGTCAGCTTCCCGTCGCGGTAGCGGCGCCCGCCGGTGACGAGGACGTCGAGGATCGACGCGGCGAGCGCCACGCCCAGCAGGCCGTCCTCCACGGCGACCGACGCGGCCGCGTCCACGCGCACCTCGGCGGGAACGGGCTTGCCCTCGCACAGCGCCGCCACGACCGCTTCCGTCGCCAGCACGCCGAACCCGGCGCCGGTGACGAGCGTGCTGCCCGCGGCCGCGGCCTCGTCGTGCAGGTCCAGCAGCCGCGGCACGGCGGTCAGGTCGGCCGCCTGGTCGAGGTAGTGCCCGCCGTGGGCCAGGCACGCGCGGGCGACGGTCGTCGCGGTCCCGGCGTAGTTGCCGATCGTGTTGACGACGACCTTCGGCCGGTCGTCCCTGATCGCCTTCGCCATGCGATCGGCCGTGTCCGCGACGACGACGCGCCGCCCGACGCCCATCTCGCGCAGCCGGGCGCTCTCCCGGCCGACCAGCACGACGTCCTCGCCCCGTTCGAGCAGGAGGGGAACGACGGCGCGCCCGACGCGTCCGGTGGCTCCCAGGACCCAGATGCTCATGTTCGTCTCCCAAGTGATGTCTCACTGTGTCGTCACTGACGCTAGCACGGGTGACGGCACAGTGAGACATCACTTGCTAGGGTGGGCTGTGGCCAGGTGGGATCCCGGAACCGAAGACCGTCTCAAGAGCGCGGCGCTCGACCTGTTCGCCGAGCACGGGTACGACAACGTGACGGTCACGCAGATCGCCGAACGCGCGGGCATCACCCGCCGCTCGTACTTCCGCTACTTCCCGGACAAGCGCGAGGTGCTGTTCGGCGGCTCGGAGCACCTGCCGCCCGCCCTCGCCGGCGCCGTGCGCGCGTCGGCGCAGGAGTCCCTGCCCGCCATCGCCGTGGACGCCGTCCGCCAGGTCGGCATGCTGCTCGTCTCGCGGGTCGAACGCACCGCCGAACGCCGTGCGGTCATCGCGTCGAGCCCCGAACTGCAGGAGCGGGAGCGCACCAAGGCCGCCGCGATGACGGACGCGCTGTGCGCCGCGCTGGCGGAACGGGGCCCGGCGGACGAGGCCCGGCGGGTCGCGCGGCTGACCGCGGTCTTCTTCCAGGAGGCGCTGGAGCGCTGGATCGACACGGGCGAGGACTTCTCCGCGTGCCTCGACGTGGCCGTCACGTCCGTCCGCGCGGCGGCGGCCGCATTCCCGGAGTCGGTGAGGCCGTGATTACATTGTACACGATTTAATCGCGCGCTAGGTTCATGGCATCCGACCTCACCGAAGGAGCAGTCATGAAGCGCCCAGTCCTCGAGCCCGCCGCAGCCGAGTTCGCCGCCGCGACCGCGAAGCCGCCGTTCCTGTTCGACCTGGGCCCGGTCGAGGGCCGCAAGACGGTCGACGAGGTGCAGTCGGGTGAGGTGACCAAGCCCGAGGTCGACGAGCAGTGGGTGGAGCTCGACGGCTTCAAGGTCCGCGTGGTCAAGCCCGCCGGTGCCACGGGCGAGCTGCCGGTCGTGCTCTACATCCACGGCGCGGGCTGGGTCTTCGGCAACGCCCACACCCACGACCGCCTGGTCCGCGAGCTCGCGGTGGGCGCCGGCGCGGCCGTCGTGTTCCCGGAGTACTCGCTCTCGCCCGAGGCCCGCTACCCGGTCGCGATCGACCAGAACTACGCCACCGCCCGGTGGGTCGTGGCCGAAGGCGCGTCCCACGGCCTCGACCCGTCGCGCATCGCGGTGGCCGGCGACTCGGTCGGCGGCAACATGGCGGCGGCGCTGACGTTGCAGGCCAAGGAGCGCGGCGACGTGGCGCTGAAGGCCCAGGTGCTCTTCTACCCGGTGACCGACGCGTCGTTCGACACCGACTCGTACCTGCAGTTCGCCGAGGGCTACTTCCTGCGCCGCGACGCCATGCAGTGGTTCTGGGACCAGTACACGACGAACCCGGTGGAGCGCGCCGAGATCACCGCCTCCCCGCTGCGCGCGTCGCTCGAGCAGCTCCGGGGCCTGCCGCAGGCGCTCGTGATCACCGCCGAGGCCGACGTGCTGCGCGACGAGGGCGAGGCCTACGCGGACAAGCTGCGCGAGGCCGGCGTGCCCGTCACCGCCGTCCGGTACGCGGGCGCGATCCACGACTTCGTGATGCTGAACGCGTTGCGCGGCACGCACGCCGCCGAGGGCGCGATCGGTCAGGCCGTGGCGTTCCTGCGCAAGGCGCTGGCCTAGGGCCTGTCCCGTGGGCCCTCGGCCGCGACTATCGCGGACG
>NZ_JBHXCW010000088.1:0-29442 GCF_042725365.1 Lentzea sp. NPDC060358
GTGCGGGAGGGGCCGTCGCTCATCTGGTGTCCGCGCTCACCTGGCGCGCGTGCCCTTGGCCTTGACCAGTTCGGACTCGAACAGCTCCTCCACGGTCGTGAGACCACCGGGCGCCTTGCGGTCGACCTTGGTGATGTACGACTGCGTCGCCGACGGCCGTCCGACCAGCGAGTACCGCAGCGGGCCGGTCAGCCCCTGGGTCTCCAGGCCGTTGATGTCCTGGAAGGCCTTCAGCACGCCGTCGCGCGTGAGGTCGCCCTCCTGGCAGGCCTTCTCGATGACCGCGAGGAACACCTTCGCGACGGTGTAGCCGTGGTCGACGTAGATCGCCGGCTTGTCGCCCGGGTAGTACCGGGTGAAGGCCGCCGCCACTTCGCGCGGACCGGGCTTGCCGCCGGTGAACGGCGCCACCGACGTCACCACCGACACCTGCTTCTCCACGGCCGCGCCGACCGGCGAGTCGAGGATCGCGGTGTCGAAGCCGACCACGTTGACCATGAACGGCACCTCCCACTTCATCGCCGCCGCGACGCCGACGGCCGCCGCGGTCTGGGCGGGGGTGGTGCTCAGCACGACGGCCTTCGCGCCGGCCGCTTTCAGGGCCGCGACCTGCTGCGAGAGGTCGGCGGTGGTCTCGCCGATGGGCTGCTCGGCGACCTTCATGTTCCACTGCTGGCCGACGAACCGGCTGCCCTCGACGGCGTTGTCGCCGTAGGAGCCCTGGACGAACACGTGACCGACCGTGTCGCCCTCCTCGATCACGCCCTTGCGCTTGTAGTAGTCGAGGCCGTTGATGACGTCGAGGTCGTAGGTCGTTCCCACGATCATCATGTGCGGGTTGCCGAGCAGCGACGCCGCCCAGGACGCAGGCGCCGTGAGCGTGCGCGTCTGCATGATGTCCGGCTCGATCGCGGTGGTCATCGGGGTGCCCGCGAGCTCGAGCAGGCCCAGCACCTGGGGTTCCAGGTCGAAGTAGCCGTCGAGCGCCTTCTGCACGTCGTAGGCGTGGTCCTTCTGCTTGAGCTCGATCCGGCGGCCGCAGATGCCGCCGCGGTCGTTGACCTGCTTCAGGTACAGCTCATAGCCCTTGATCCTGGTCAGCGCGGAGGCTTTGAACGGCCCTGTCATGTCGGACAGGATGCCGAGCGAGATCGTGTCGTCGGTAACGCCCGGCCCGGTTTTGACCTGGGCTTTCTCGTCTTCCTCAGCGCCACAACCGGCCACGAGGACGGCGAGCGCCAAGGCGGTGGGCAGTACACGGCGGAAGGGCATGCAGGGTCCTTGTCCGAGTGATCGTCACATACTAAGCGGTAGCTCAGTATCGGGCGGCGGCTCTCGCAGAGGCCCCTTATGTGCTACGGAACACAGATCCGGAAGGTTCATGTGACTACCGCCGCACTACGGAGTGTGCTAGCTCTTCGGTGCCGAACGAAATGAGATACGGCGTTGCCGCTCACATTTCGGGTATCCGGGGCGCATGGCTGATGACGTGATCACGCTCGGAGCGCGCGGCGGAAGTGGTGGAGACCCGAGCGGGTCCACCTGGCCGGAAGGGCGCTGCTCGTGCGCATGACACGGGCACAACAGCATCTGGAATGGTGGCGTGGGAACGACGCGCGCGCTGTGCTGCGCGACGTCGTCACGGCGATGGGAGTACGTGCGTGAACGAGGTCGACGCTGTCGTCATCGGCTCCGGCCCGAACGGCCTGGTCGCCGCGACCCTGCTGGCCGACGCCGGCTGGGACGTGCTGGTGCTGGAGCAGCGCGACACCCCCGGCGGCGCCGTCGCGTCGGCCGAAACCACCGCGCCTGGCTTCACGAACGACCTCTACAGCGCGTTCTACCCCCTCGGGCTCGGATCGCCGGTCATCGGCGCGTTGAACCTCGACGTGCAGTGGCAACACGCACCGGCCGTGCTCGCTCACGTGCTGCCAGACGACCGCGTGGCGCTTCTCTCTCGTGACGTCGAAGTGACGTCGAAGTCGGTCGGCGCGTTCGCACACGTGGACGCTGAACGTTGGCAGGCAGAACACGCGCGGTGGATGAGCATCCGCGACGCGGTGCTCGACTCGCTGATGCGTCCCTTCCCACCCGTGCGCGGTGCTTTGTCACTGCTGCGGTCCGCGGGCGTAGGGGACGCACTGCGCCTCGCACGCACGTTGACGCTTCCCGTGCGCCGTCTGGGCGAGGAACTGTTCGAGGGCGAGGGCGCCCGTGTGTTGTTGGCGGGCAACACGATGCACACGGACCTGGGCCCGGACCAGGCCGGTGGCGCGGGCTTCGGCTGGCTGCTCGCCATGCTCGCCCAGGACGTCGGCAACCCGGTCCCCCGCGGCGGCGCGGGTGAACTGACGGCGTCGCTGGTGCGCCGTTTCGGCGGACGCCTCCAGACGGGCGCGAAGGTCACCGGTGTGCTGCACGCGCGCGGTGTGGCCGTGGGCGTGCGTCTGTCCGATGGCTCCGTCGTGCGCGCACGACGTGCTGTCCTGGCCGACGTCCCCGCACCGAGGCTCTACCTCGACATGATCGGCGCCGACGCGCTCCCGCCGAAGCTCGCCGAGGACCTGCGCCGTTTCCAGTGGGACTCCGACACGATCAAGGTGGACTGGGCGCTGTCCGGCCCGATCCCGTGGACGAACCCGGAGGCGGCGCAGGCGGGCACCGTCCACCTCGGCGGCGACGTGAACGGCCTGGCCACCACGGCCCACGAGCTGGCGTGCGGCAAGGTGCCGCGCACTCCGTTCATCCTGATGGGCCAGATGACGACGACCGACCCGACCCGGTCCCCCGCCGGCACCGAGGCCGCGTGGGCGTACACCCACGTGCCGCTGGGCGGCGCCTGGACCCCGGAGCGCCTGAAGCGCAGGGCCGACCGCCTGGAACTGATGATCGAGGAACGCGCCCCGGGCTTCCGCTCGAAGATCCTCGGCCGCTCGGTGCTGGGCCCGGACGAGATCGGCTCGGTCAACGGCGGCACGTCGGCCATCCACCAGCAGCTCGTCTTCCGCCCGGTGCCGGGCCTGGGCCGCGCCGACACGCCGTTCGACCGCCTGTACCTGACGGGCTCGTCGGCCTGGCCGGGCGGCGGCGTGCACGGCGCGGCGGGCGCGAACGCGGCACGGGCGGCACTCGCGCGGTGGGGCGCGGCGGGCGAGCTGTACCGGGCGCTGATCCAGGGAGCGCACCGGGCGATCTACTGAACGGGCGCGCTCTGCCGGAACTCGGCCGCCTCGGGCTCGAGCACGTACTCGAGCACCTGGCCGGCGTGCTTCTTGAGGAGCTCGCGCACCTCCTCCGGGGTGGCGTAGAAGAACTCGCGGCGCATGTTGACCTGGTTGACCCGCCGGTCGGAGAGCTCGCGGTGCAACGCCGTCTCCAGTGAGACGGCGTCGTGCGAGTAGTAGAGGATGTGCGTGTCGTACCGGAACGGCACGGACGCGTCCCCGAGCTCGAGCACGCGCTCCTCCGGGTGCAGGCGCCGCGTCATGCCGATCTTGACCATCTTCGGCCCGAACGCGCCGAGGTTGCTGATCACGTACACGTAGCCGGCGCGGATGTTGGCTTCCCGCTGGTGCACGCCGTCGATGCTCGCGACCACCTGCTCCAGCTCGGCCTCGAGCTCCCGCGCCGCCTCGAGCTCTCCCTTGTCCAGCAACGCCTTGCGGACGTTCTCGAGGTGCTTGCGCTCCTTGTCGAGCTTCTCGAGCTCGCGGCGGAACTCGGCCTGCGCCTTGGCCTCCTCGCGCAACCGCTCGCGTTCGGCGCGTTCGCTCTCCTTCTCCTCCTGCTTCTTCTGCAGGTAGTCGGCGGTCAGCTCCAGCTCGCGCATGCGCAGCTTCTCGTAGCGGTCGTCGATCTGGATGCTGACCATCTTGCCAAGCTTCTCGATGGCCTCGGCGGCGCGCAGCAGCCGTTTCTTGGCCGCGTCGACGGAGCCGGCCTTCATCACCCGCAGGCTGTTCTCGGCTTCGGTGTTGTACGAGCGCAGCATGAGCTTGCACCAGTCGGCGACCATCTTGGCGCCTTCGCGGTCGGAGCCGTTGTAGCTGAACCTGCTGCTGCCCACGACCGCCGTCTTGTCCTTGATCATCTTCTTCATGGCGTCCTGGACGCGGTCGAGCTCGCGCTTGTACGCCTCGGAGTTCTCCAGCGGGTGGTGGTAGCGGAAGACCCCGGCGTCCTGGAACAGCAGCTCGTCGGTGAACGGGACCAGCGTCCGCTGCGCGACCGCCAGCTCCTCCCGCAACTGGGCCAGGCCCTGCTCGAAACCCTTCCTCTGCAACGAGAGAGCGTCCTCCTGCGCTCGCCGCTCGGCCGCCAGGGTCCCGTCGTGCGCCTGCTTCTCCGCGGCCAGCGCGTTCTGGTGCGCCTGCCGTTCCGCGGCGTGGGTCTGCTGCAGGCCGGCCAGTTCCGCGCGCATGCGGTCGACCTCCTGCCGGATCTGCAGGTGGTCCATCCCCCCGAGCGAGTGCAGGTGCGCCGTCAGCCGGCCGACCTCCGCGTGCAACCCGCCTGCCACCTGTTCCAGCGACACGATCTTCTTCTGCTTGCTGCCGAACATGTGGCCGCTCCCCTGGCGTGACGACTCGTACCGGCGTCATCGCGGGGCAGCTTCCGCCCGTTAGGCCATCCGGAAGAACACACCCGAACGGGGGAATGCGTCACGGTGTGGACAGACGGCCCTTCGCCAAAGCCCTCAGCCGCTGCAAGGTCTCCCGGTTGCGCGGCACCAGCATCGCGTCCTGCACGGCGTTGGGCATCAGCGTCGTCGGACCGCGCACGGCCCGCTCCCCCATCCGCACCTCGGTCAGCGACTCCGACCGCGCCGTCAGCGTGAACGTGATCCGGGCGGCACCCACCGGCCACAGCCGGGCGTCCAGTTCGAGGAGCCTGTTCGGCTCGCAGCGGACCACCTCGGTCGTGTCCTCGATGGTCATCGGCCACGGGCCCACGCTGTGGTGGATCCGCCTGCCCGGTGCCGGCCAGCCGGTGTCGACGTCGCGGATGTGCGACGCGCCCACCACCCAGCCCGCGTAGGACCAACCGTCGGCGAGCACGGCCCACACGGCGTCGATCGGGGCGTCTATCTCCAGGGAAACCTCAGCCACGCCCCAGTGGTACCCGCTGGATCAGGACGCAATCCGGCGGCGGCCGTCCGCCTTGCGCTGCAGGTGGTCGGCGGTGAGTTCCAGCTCGTAGGCCCGCAGGGCCTGGTAGCGGGGTGAGATGCGCAGGGCGAACGTGCCGCTGAGGCGTGCGATCGCCGACGCCGCGCGGTCGAGGCGGCGGCGGGCCGCGTCCAGGCCGCCCGCGCGCAGCATGCGCAGGCAGTTCTCGGCCTCGCCGTTGTAGGAGCGCAGCATGAGCGCCGACCAGTCCTCGACGAGTCTGCGGCCGGTCGCGTCGGAGCCGTTGCAGGTGACCTGGCCGCCGCCCTCGACGGCGGCACCGGTCTTGATCAGCGTCTTCATCTCGCCGTGGATCAGGTCGAGCTGCGCCTGGTGGTCGACGGCCTCGCCGGTGCGGAAGACGCCCGCGCGGTGCAGCACGAGCTCCTCCTTCAACGGCGTCAGCTCGGCCCGCGCGGTCTCGATGCGGTGCCGCAGCGCGGCGAGTTCCGCGCCCGCCGTGGCGACCTCGCCGAGCACCTCCGTGCGGGCCTCGCCGGAGCGGGAGAGGAGCGACTGCAGGCCCTCCACGGCCCGCTCCAGCTCAGCGATCCGGCGGTTCTTGCGACCGAGCACGCGTACCTCCCCAAAGCGGTGACAGGATCGATGCCCGTTCCATCGCTCGGGGGAATCCGCCGTTAACCACCGCGCTAGGCGCTCACTCCATCGAGTGATCCCACGAAGCGAACGAATCCTTCCGGGTCCTCGCTCGTGGCGGACTGCTGCAGGACCACGCTGGTCGCGCCCGCCTCGGCCACCCGCGCGACCAGGTCCGTCACGAACGCGCGGTCGCGCGAGTCGGTCTCGACGTAGACGACGAGGGGGTGCTCGCGGGACGCCCTGATGGTCCTGACCCGCTCCAGGTCGGCCGACGCGTCGAGGATCGTGCCGTCGCCGACCTCACCGGCGAGGTCGAGGGTCTTCATGCCGAGGCCGCCGAGGTAGACGGGCATGGGCGCGGCGGGCGGCCAGTCCAGCGCGACGCCGTCGAGCTGCACGTAACGGCCCTGCGAGGTGACCCGTTCGCCGGCCAGGAGGGCCTTCAGCGCGGTCGTGTACTCGCGCAGCAACGTCAGCGGCGACGCCACCCGCGCGCCGACCTGGCCCATCCAGTCCTGCACGCCGTGCCCGATGCCGATCGTGACGCGGCCGGGGAACAGGCGGTCGAGCGTCGCGGCCTCCATCGCGGTCAGCGCGACGTTGCGCAGCGGCACCGGCAGCAGTCCCACGCCGACCTTCATCCGCGAGGTCCAGGCCAGTGCGGCGGACGCGGCGGCGATGCCGCTCTCCAGGAAGCAGTCCTCCCACAGCCACAACGAGTCCACACCGGACTCCTCGGCCGCCAGGACGACGGAACGCAGGTTCTCGGGCGGGAGCTGGGGCCGGTAGACGGCGCCGAGTGTGGTCACCCGACAACTACTACCGGCCCCGCCCCCGGTTCAGCAACAGGTTCTCAGCAGCCGCAGCTGTGGTAGGTGACGTCCCAGTGGTTCGACTCGAGGTAGTAGACGTTCCCCGCGTTCGACTTCCACTTGTTGCCGCCGATGGACGAGAACTTGCTCTTGACGTAGTTCGTGAGGCAGCTGTTCAGGCGGAAGTCCACCTTGTAGCCGTTCCAGTGCGAGTAGGTGCCCGACGCGTGGCCGGTCTCCGTCCCGCCGGTGATGGTCAGCGAACAGCCCGACGCGCTCTTCAGCGTCTTGGCGCCGGCGATGGTCGTCTGGTTGATCTGGTCGAACGACGTGCAGTTGGACTGGTTGCGGTTGCTGCAGTTCCCGCTCGAGTCCCACCCGATGCCGGCCGCGCTGAGCTGCGCGGTCGCCTGCGAGTGGGTGTACTTGGCCGGCGCCGCCGACGCGACGGACGCGCCCATCAGCAGAGCGGCGAACATCGCGATCACGGCTGCGACCGTGCGAACGAACATGTGCTCTCTCCTCACAGACCGAACAAGGTGCCGCGAAAGCTAGGGAGAGCCGGTAAAGAGACGCCTAAATCGTCCTTAGAACTCCTAACTCAATGAGAGGTTGCGGAGTCGGCGCCAGCAGATGATGCCGCAGGCCAGGCTGAGGAAGGCTTCGTGGATGTCGTCGCGGATCTCCCAGCGGATCCGCAGGCGGCGGAACCAGTGCAGTAACGCAAAGGTCTGCTCAACCACCCACCGGTAGATGCCCAGGCCGGAGCCGTGCTCGTTGCCGCGGCGGGCGATCACCGGCCTGATGCCCTTTGCGCGCACCAGGTCGCGGTACTTGTCGTGGTCGTAGCCGCGGTCGGCGTACAGCGCGTCGGGACGGAAGCGTGGCCGGCCGCGTTTGCCGCGCACCGGCGGAACCATGTCGATCAGCGGCATCAGCTGGGTGACGTCGTTGCGGTTCCCGCCGGTCAGGGACACGGCCAGCGGGATGCCGTGCCCCTCGGTGATCAGGTGGTGCTTCGAGCCCGTTCTGGCGCGGTCGACCGGGCTCGGCCCGGTTTTGGGCCGCCTTTGAGGGCGCGCACGTGCGAGCCGTCGATCACCGCCCGCGACCAGTCCAGTGCGTGCGCAGCGTTGAGCTCGGCGAGCAGGTTCTCGTGCAGTCGCTGCCAGACTCCGGCTTGGTGCCAGTCCCGCAGCCTCCGCCACGCGGTCATCCCCGAGCCGAAGCCGAGTTCCTGGGGCAGGAACTCCCACGGAATGCCGGTGTAGAGCACGAACAGGATGCCGCACAGCACTTTGCGGTCGTCCAGCCGCTTGCGTCCCGGATGGTCGGCGCGACGTGGCACTACCGGAAGCAGCGGCTCGATCCGCGCCCACAACTCGTCGGACACGATCCACGGAAGCTGCTCACCCTTCCTCACGCCGAGGTCAACACGCCGATGATCATCAGCATTCCAAGATCATTCTGTTAGGAGTTCTTAGGCCGTTCTTTGGCGCCTCAGTGGACAGTTCCGGTCGTCACCAGCTGCAAGTCGATCGGAGCAACAATGCGCATTCGCCACGCCGTCGCGGCGACCGCGATCTCGCTGGGGCTGCTGGGAGGTCTGAGCGGCATCGCCCAGGCCTCACCGGAGGGCGCCGCCGAGCAGGAGGTCGGCGTCTCGCAGGTCCAGGCGGCGGCCGGGTACGGCGGCACGATCACCCGCACCGAGGTGATCAAGCGGGCCAAGGACTGGTGGGACCGCAAGATCCCCTACAGCCAGTCCGCCTACGCCTGGGACGTCGGCAAGGGCAAGAAGTACCGGACGGACTGCTCCGGCTTCGTGTCCATGACGTGGAAGCTCACCACGAGCCGCACCACGCGCAACCTGGACGAGGTCGCCACCAAGATCTCCTGGGCGAGCCTCAAGCCGGGCGACATGATCCTGCGCAACGGCCACGTCAAGCTGTTCGAGAAGTGGGCGAACAGCGCCAAGACCTCCGCGTGGATCTACGAGGAGGGCAGCACCGCGACCGACATGGACCACGAGACCGTGTCCGTCTCGTCGCTGAAGAGCGGCGGTTACGCGCCGTGGAAGTACCAGAAGATCAGCGGCTGATCGAGGTCAGCTGATCGCGAGGCCCCACTGGGCGTGCCACTGGCGCACCTCCCCCGACTCCCTGGTGCCCAGTCGCGCGAAGAGCCCGGCGGCCTCGTCCCAGCAGCGGTCCGCGCCTGCCACGTCCCCCCGGCAGGCGTGGACCGCGCCCAGGTCGCGCAGGGTCCTCGCCCGCCACAGCGGGAGGCCGAGGTCGTTCCACGCCGCGATCGCCTCGGTCAGCACGACGCGGGCACCCGCGTAGTCGCCCGCCACGAGCCGCCACTCCCCCAGCGTGCGGCGGACGAGCGCCTCGCCGAACCGGTCGTTCACGTCGCGGCAGCCGTCCATCGCCTGCCGGATCAGCTCCTCCGCGGGGTCGAGCAACCCCTTGCGCAGCAACACCTTCGCCCACGACTGGGCGGTGTAGCAGCCGAGCAGGTCGTCGCCGGTGCCGGTGACCATCTCGTGGGCGCGCCGGATGTGCTCCTCCGCGAGGTCCAGCTCGCCGCGGGCGCGGTGCACGAGCCCGATCCCGCGGGCCGCGAGCGCCTCGCCCCGCCTGCTGTGCGCCGCGCGGTAGCCCGACTCGGCGGTCGCGAGCGTCTCGAACGCGCCGTCGTCGTCGCCCAGATCCCTTTTGATGGAGCCGATTCCGTAGAGCGCGTGCGCGACGCCCTCCGGGTCGTCCGACTCGAGCAGCTCACGGGCGCGGCCGAGCGCCTCCAGCGCGCACGGGTACTCGCCGAGCTCGCGGCAGACCATGCCGACGCCGTTCATCGCGACGGCCTCGCCGTGCTTGTCGCCGATGTTCACGAACAACGTCCGCGCCGTCTCGAACCACGACCGCGCCTCGACCAGGTTGTCGCGCTTGTAGTGCATCTGCCCGAGGCTGCACCGCAGCACCGCTTCGAGCCTGACGTCGCCCGTCTCCCAGACGGCCTCCAGCGCCGCCGTGTGTGTTCGTTCCCAGGCCTCGTACCGGTTCCTGAGCCCGAACCAGGCGAACACCAGCACTTCCGCGAGCCGCGACGCGATCTCCGCGAGGCCGAGCTCCGCCGCGCGTTCGACGAGCTTGACGAGCATCGGCTCCTCGCGCGCGAACCAGGCGTCCTTGTCGGTGGGACGCGTCGCGGTCACCACGACGCCCATCGAGTCCTGGAACCGCGGCACGGCGAGGAAGAGGTGCTCGGTCAGGCCGTCCACAGTGGACAGCGCGGCGACCACGGCCCTGCGCACGACGTCGTCCCGCTCGGGCTGCGGGTCCTCGGCCTCGGCCAGCTCGCGGGCGTGCAGCCGCACCAGCTCGTGCATCCGGTAGCGGGCGCTGCCGACGACGTCGAGCAGCCGCGCGTCGACGAGCTGGTCGAGCACGTCCTCGTCGAACAGGTGCGCCCACAGGAAGCTCGGCAGCTCCGGCAGCCCGAGGAAGCCGAAGACGCGGTAGGCGCCGCGGACGTTCTCGTCGAGCGCCCGGTAGGTCAGCTCCAGGCTGGAGCGCACGGCGAGGTCGTCGGCGACCAGCTCGTCGAGCCGGCTGCGTTCGCTGGACAGGCGCTTGAGGAGTTTGGACACCGGCCAGTGCGCGCGCCCGGCGAGCCGCGCGCCGGTGATGCGCACCGCGAGCGGCAGGTAGCCGCAGAGCCGCGCGACCTCGCGCGCCTGGTCGGGCTCGTCGGACACCCGGTCGTCGCCCAGGATGCGCTTGAGCAGCGTGACGGCCTCGTCGCCGCTCAGCACGTCGAGCGGGACGCGGTGCACGCCTTCGAGCCCGCACAGCCGGCTGCGGCTCGTGATCAGCGTGAGGCAGCCGGGACTGCCCGGCAGCAGCGGCCGGACCTGCGACACGCTCGTGACGCCGTCCAGCACGATCACCACGCGCCGCCCGCCGACGGTGGCCCGCCACAGCGCCGCGCGTTCCTCGGCGGACTCGGGGATGCGTTCGCTGGGCACGTCCATGGCCCGCAGCAACGCGTCCAGCGCGCCGGACGGCGACTGCAGGTCGACGAACAGCTGCCCGTCGGGGTACCGGTCGGCGAGCCGGTGCGCCGCGTGCACGGCCAGCGCCGACTTGCCGACACCCGCGGGCCCCTCGATCCACCACACGCCGCCGTCGCCGTCGAGCAGCCGCCCGAGCTCCCGGTCGCGCCCCGTGAAGTCGCCCGCGTCGCGCGGCAGGTAGTTGCGGCGGCTGTCCCGCGCGCCCTCCAGCACGTCGCGGTAGAGCTGCTGGAGCTGTTCGCCGGGCTCGACCCCGAGCTCGTCGACGAGCACCTTGCGCGTCTCCCGGAAGACCCGCATGGCGTCCGCCCGCCGCCCGGCCCGCGCGAGGGCGGTCATGAGCTGGCCGCGCAGCCGTTCGGCCAGCGGGTACTCGGCCACGAAGATCCCGAGCCGCTCGACGATCTCCGCGTGCCGCCCGAGGGCGAGCTCGGCGTCGACCAGCGCCTCAGCGGCCGCGAGCCGCTGCACGTCGAGCGTCTGCGCGAACACGGCGGGCGCGCCGCGCCACAGCTCGAGCGCCCCGGTGAGCGCGTCGGCCTTGGCCCTGAGGTCGGGCTCGTCGTGCGCCTGCGCCACGAGCCTGCGGAACAGGTGCAGGTCGACACCGCCGGGATCGGCGTTGAGCACGTACCCGGCCGCTCTGTGCTCGACCGGCAGCCCGGCCCTGCGCAGGCTGGAGATGTGCACCTGCAGCGACTTGCGCGCCTGCGGCGGCGGCTCCTCACCCCAGACGAGATCGATGAGCCGGTCGACGGGCACGATCTTCCCGCACTCCACGGCCAAGACAGCTAGGATCTGCGCGGGCTTCGGCGGCACCGAAGGCTCGACCGGCCCGAGAATCCTGACCTCCACTGCGTGCCCCCACCAGTGTTGAAGATTCACAAAGATTCGCACGGCATTGCCAAATTCTGACGCAGGCCGGTACGAACCAGTTCCACTTCCCCAGAAGAGCACTCCAATGGACGCAGAGCTGGATACAACCAGACCAGGGAACTTGCGTCCAGTCGCACTTTCAGCACGGATGAATGTGAAGTTTTGTCCTGGTTTTCACAGGCTCGCTTTGAGCTTCGCGAACTCCTCGACGAGCGCGGGCAGCTGGTAGTGCGCGTTCAACCCGCTCGGGTTGGGCAGCAGCCACACCCGCGCCCCGCCGACGGTGTCGTCCTGGGGCCCGACCTGCGCCTTCTTGCGACCGAAGGCCGACCGGTACACCGTCACGCCGAGCACGGCGAGAACCCCCGGTGAATACCGCTCGACTTTTTCGGTGAGCTCCGCACCGCCCTGCCGCAATTCGTCAATTGTTAATTCGTCGGCTTTGGCGCTGGGCCGCGCGACGACGTTGGTGATGCCGAGCCCCAGTTCAAGCAGCTGTTCCTGCTCGGCCGGCGCGAACTGCCGGGGCGTGAACCCGGACAAATGCAGGGTGGGCCAGAACCGGTTTCCCGGCCGGGCGAAGTGGTGCCCGGTGGTCTCGGAGACGAGGCCGGGGTTGATGCCGCAGAAGAGCACGTCCAGGCCGGGCTTGAGCACGTCGGCGATCATCTGGCCAAGCCTACGAGGTAGGGCCTACCGTGCTGGTCGTGGCCGGTGTGCGCGGGCTTCGCGGTGGGAGGGGTGCGGTGGGACCGGTCCTGTTCCTCGACGTGGACGGGCCGCTGCTCCCGTTCGGCGACGGTGTCCCCGGTGCACCGGGCCTGGCCCGCCTCGACCCGGCGCACGGCCCGCGCCTCGCGGCCCTGCCGTGCGAGCTGGTCTGGGCCACGACCTGGATGGCCGAGGCCAACGCCGAGATCGCGCCCCGGCTCGGGCTGCCGGACCTGCGGATCGCGGACTGGGCCGACGATCCCGCGGCCGAGGAGGCCGACGCGCGCCGCGGCCTGCACTGGAAGACCCGCGGTCTGGTCGCGCTCGCCGGCGGCAGGCCGTTCGCCTGGGTCGACGACGAGATCGGGGAGGCGGACCGCGCCTGGGTGGCCCAGCACCACGGCAGAGCGCTGCTGCACCGGGTCGATCCGAGGCTCGGGCTCACCGACGCCGACTACGTCGCGCTCGACACCTGGCTCCGGTCCTCGGCCACGACCGCGGTGGCACGCGGGACGCGGACCTAAGCCCCCGCCGGCACCCGCGGCCGCGGCGTCCACATCGTGTACCCCGCCCTCCGCGCGTCCTCCGGCGAGTGGAAGAACGCGTCGCCCTTCATCCGCTTGTAGTACGGCGACTCCGGCGTGTGGAACATCATCGTGCGCGAGTTCGCCTTGATGGCGGGAGCGGGGACGGCGGGCTCCTCCATGATCGACAGCGGGGCGGAGACGATGGTGGTCGAGGTCTCGCGCGAGCGCATGGTCAGCCAGGTCAGCACCACGCCGGCGAGGAACGCCCCCGCGCACAGCAGGAACATCTGGAAGAAGAACCCGAACAACGCACAGCTCCTAGTCCGAAGTGAAGTCCTCGTCGACGCGCAGGCCGGGGACCGCCCGGCGCAGGGCGTCGCTCAGCGCGCCCGCGCGTTCCGGGTCCGCGACGCGGGCCGACGCGGTGAGGCGTCGCTGGTGCACGACGCCGGTGAAGTCCGTGACGCCCTGGTCGAGCACGGCGCCCAGCAGCGCGGCCGCGGCGGCGGACGGCACGGGCAGGCGCTGGCCCGCGTCCGGGGTGATCATGTCGGTGATGCGGTGCGCGGCGGTCAGCGTGCGCACCTCGTCGACCACCGACTGCCGTTCGACGGCGGACACGGCGGTGCCGGCCAGCACGATCTCCGACCCGCGCACGGCCAGCACCAGGTGGCCCGGTGCGGCCTCCTCCGCGGGACGCGACGCGAGGCCCAGCGCGGCGAGCAACGCGGGTACGACGACGGCGCCGATCAGGACGCGTTGCGGCAACTGCACGCGCCTTGACCTATCTCATCCGGCCTCGCGCGTGCCACCAGCTGCGGCTGAAGCCCCAGGACACCACGGGAGAGTTCACTCGTTCGAGGTCACGACCACGGGTGTGCCGGACGACACGAGCCGCCAGTCCGACCCGACGAAGTCGGCGGGGTCCAGCACGCCCGCGTTCTCGACCCAGTCGATCAGCAGCTGGCGGATCTCCTGCTGCTGGTTGTGCAGCACGGGCGCGGAGGCGATGTGCGGGAAGGCGCCGCCGCCCGCCTGCCGGTAGTTGTTCACGGCCACGGCGAACTCGGCCTCGTCCGCGACCGGCTCGCCGTCGTGGAAGAGGCCGGTGATCCGCGATCCGGCGGGCCGGGAGATGTCGATCGAGTACGTCAGCGGGGCGGTGAGCCCGTAGGCGATGTCGAAGTTGTAGTCCGGCACGTCCGCGGACACCTCGGCCTCCGTGAACGGGCCGGGGCCGGACACCTGCGCGAAGTAGCGCGCCGACTCCTCCAGGAAGTCGCGCAGCTGCGCGCCGGTCAGCCGCACGCCCACCAGCGTGTTGTCGAAGATGTAGAGCCCGGCGACGTCCCGGATGGACACCTCGCCGCCGGGGATCGCCGCCGCCCGGTTGAAGGGCGCGCACACCGACACCACCGGCAGCGACGTCGACTTCGCGACCTCCAGCGCCTGCACGTGGTTGATGAACCGCAGCGCGGGTGTGTCCTCGAACCGGGACCGTGAGGCGGACATCGGCGCCGCACACGTCCCGATGCGCGCGTTGACGTACGAGACGACTTTCTCGTGGTCGTGCCGCAGCAGCCGCACGATCCGCGGGTCTTCCGGGACGGACGCCGTCGTCAGCACCGAGGACCGCGCCCCGTCCAGCTCCCAGCGCGACGCGTGGCGCAGGTCGAACTCCAGCACCGACAACCGCTTGCCCCAGAACAGCGGCTCGGTCAGCAGCACCCGCCGCCCGGTCACCTTGTTCACCACGAACCGCTCGGGGATCTCCACGTGCGCGTGCCCGACGAGGATCGCGTCGATCCCCGGCACCGTCTCGGCCACCAGCTCCGCGCAGTTCTCCGGGAACGGCACCTGGTCGCCGAGCGACGACGACAGGTCGGCGCCGGAGTGCGCCACCACGATGACGAGGTCGGCCTTGCGCCGGATCTCCGGAACCCAGTGCAGCGCCTGCTCGACGAGCCCGGGGAACGTCATCACGCCCTCGACGTGGACGCGGTCCCACACGGCGATACCGGGGTTCGTCAGCCCGAGGATCCCCACGCGCAACGGCGGCCCGCCGGTCCGCCACACCGTCTTCACCACGTACGGCTGGAAAGCGGGCAGTCCGGTCGGGACGTCGAGCGCGTTCGCGGCCAGCAGCGGGAACTCCAGCTGCCGCTCGAACATCCGCAGCACCGGCAGCCCGTAGTTGAACTCGTGGTTGCCCAGCGCCGCGGCGGTGTAGCCGATGGCGTTCATCGCCGCGGCCATGGGATGCACGTGCGCACGCGTGATCGGTTCCACGCGCGCGTAGTAGTACGCCAGTGGTGTGCCCTGGATCGTGTCGCCCGCGTCGAGCAGCAACGTCCGCTGACGGCCGACGTCCGCACGCACCTGCGAGACCAGCGTGGAGATCTTCGCGAGCCCGACGTCGTCGTGCGCGAAGTCGTCGAACTCGCGGTCCCGGTAGTAGTCCCAGTTGAAGAGGTTGCCGTGCAGGTCCGTCGTGCCCATCACGGTCAGCGTGAACGTGCGCAGGCCGCTCACCTCCGGTCGTGGTCGGGCCGTTCGATCCCGACCATAACCACTCACACTTGACCGGCGGCGCCGCTACGTGGTCGGAGGAGACGGCCTGCCCTGCTGTCCCTGCTGGCCGTTCTGGCCCTGCCGGCCGCGCTGACCAGGCTCGACCACGCTGGAGGCGACGGACTTCCCGTCCTCGGTGGTGGCGATCACGGTCACGGTGTCGCCTTTCTCGACACCTTCGGCCACGGTCTCGGCGTCGATCACGTACGTCTTCGTGAAGCCGTCGGTGGACTTCACCTCGATCGAGGTGTCGCTGATGGCGGTGACCTCACCGCTCTGGAACTCGCCGTGCGTGGCCGTGCCGAACCCGAGACCGCCGCGCATGCCGCCGTCCATGCCGTTCATGCCGTTCGGCGGCCCGCCCATGCCTCCGGGGCCCATGCCGCCGGCGCCGGTCTGCTGGTTCGTGCCGCTGGCCGCGTAGATCGCGACACCGCCGGCGGCCGCGATGCCGACGGCGATGGCCACGGCCGCCACCGTCTTCCTGCCGCTCCACGCCGGGCGGGCCGCGGGGTCTCCTGGAGCCTGGGGTGCGCCCCACTCGGGGGACTGTTGCTCGGTCATGAGAGCCACCGTGGCGGCGCTGCCTGTGCCGAACCTGTGACCGGCCCAGGCACGAGCTGTGGGACCCGCTCACAGCTGGTACACAGGGTCGGCACTCACGATGGGAGCCATGCGCGCGATGAAGACCGAACTCCGCAGGCCCGACGGCCAGCCGGTGCGGGTGCTCGTGGTCGACGACGAGTCCACTCTGGCCGAGCTCATGACGATGGCCCTGCGCATGGAGAAGTGGGACGTGCGCACGGCCCTCGACGGCCAGACCGCGGTGCGGACCGCGCGCGAGTTCCGCCCGGACGTCGTCGTGCTCGACGTGATGCTGCCCGACTTCGACGGGTTCGAGGTGCTGCGCAAGATGCGCGTGGACGCGCCGGTGCTGCCCGTGCTGTTCCTCACGGCCAAGGACGCGGTGGAGGACCGCATCGCGGGTCTCACCGCGGGCGGCGACGACTACGTGACCAAGCCGTTCTCGCTGGAGGAGGTCGTGCTGCGGCTGCGCGCACTGCTGCGGCGCACCGGCGTGACCGACGCGGACGCGGGCACCCGCCTGGTCGTCGGCGACCTGTCGCTCAACGAGGAGACGCGCGAGGTCGACCGCGGCGGCACCTCGATCGACCTGACCGCCACGGAGTTCGAGCTGCTGCGGTACCTGATGCGCAACCCGAAGCGCGTGCTGAGCAAGGCCCAGATCCTCGACCGCGTGTGGAGCTACGACTTCGGCGGCCAGGCCAACATCGTCGAGCTCTACATCTCCTACCTGCGCAAGAAGATCGACGCCGGGCGCACACCGATGATCCACACGATGCGGGGCGCGGGCTATGTCCTCAAGCCCGCGTCCTAGGAGCCTGCGCCCGAGAACGCTGCGGGCGCAGCTGGTCTCCGGCCAGATCGTCCTGCTCACCGCGCTGTGCCTGGTGATCGGCGGCGTGTCGGTGCTCGCGCTGCACGCCTTCCTGATGAGCAACCTCGACCGCGAGGTCACGACGTTGCGGCCGGCGCCGCCCGGCTCGCCGTACGGCCCTCCCGGCATCAACGCGCGGATCCAGCAGGACGGCACGGTCCGCGGCACGATCGAGCTGCCCGGCTCGCAGCAGCCGCGCCTGCTCACCGACGACGAGATCGCGGCCCTGGAGGCCGCGCCCTCGAGCCTGCACACCGTCGACCTCGGCGAGGCGGGCGAGTTCCGCGTGGTCACCGACCGGATGGGCATCAAGGGGCTGTCGCTGCAGCCGGTCACGGACATCGTCTGGCAGATGGTCTGGATCCTCGCCGGGCTCATCCTCGCCGGGGCCGCGGTGGTGGCCCTCGCGGGCCGGGTGGTCGTGCGCCGGGCGCTCGTGCCGCTCGACCGGGTCGCCGAGACGGCCACCCGCGTGTCGGAGCTGCCGCTGCACGAGGGCGAGGTCGCGCTCGCCGAACGCGTGCCCGAGGAGGACACCGACCCGGCCACCGAGGTCGGCAAGGTGGGTCTCGCGCTCAACACGATGCTCGGCCACGTCGACGAGGCCCTGAAGGCCCGGCACGACAGCGAGACCAGGGTCCGCCAGTTCGTCGCGGACGCCTCGCACGAGCTGCGCACGCCGCTCGCCGCCATCCGCGGCTACGCCGAGCTGACCCGCCGGTCGGGCGAGGAGCTGCCGCCCGCGATCACCCACGCGATGGGCCGGGTGGAGTCCGAGGCGGTGCGGATGACGTCGCTCGTCGAGGACCTGCTGCTGCTCGCGCGGCTCGACGCGGGCCGCCCGCTGGAGAGCGCCGACGTCGACCTGTCGCGGCTGGTGCTGGACGTGGTCGGCGACGCCCGCATCGCCGGACCGGGGCACAGCTGGAAGCTCGCGCTGCCGCAGGACCCCGTGGTGGTCCCGGGTGACGTGCAGCGGCTGCACCAGGTCCTCGGCAACCTGCTGTCGAACGCCCGCACGCACACCCCGCCGGGCACCACCGTGACCACCGGCCTGTCCGTCCACAACGGACGCGTCGACCTGACCGTCACCGACGACGGGCCGGGCGTTCCCGAGGGCCTGGAGGTCTTCGAGCGGTTCGCGCGCGGCGACTCCTCGCGGTCGCGGGCGGCCGGCAGCACCGGGCTGGGGCTCTCGATCGTCTCGGCCGTGGTGGGCGCGCACGACGGCGAGGTGTCCGTGGCGAGCCGGCCCGGCCACACCACGTTCACGGTCTCGCTGAGGACCCGGCCGCACACAGGTCGTTCACAGCGAGGGCACACGACCCACCCAGGCTAGGCCGCGACGCTCGTCCCATGAGACGAGAACGCCTGGCGCTGGCGGCCCTGCTGATCGCCACCGGCGCGCTGTACCTGTGGCGGCTGGGGGACTCGGGCTGGGCCAACGCCTACTACTCCGCCGCCGCCCAGGCCGGTGCGACGAGCTGGAAGGCGTGGTTCTTCGGTTCCTCGGACGCCTCCAACGCGATCACCGTCGACAAGACGCCCGCCTCCCTGTGGGTGATGGGCCTGTCCGCGCGGCTGTTCGGCGTGAACGCGTGGAGCGTCCTGGTGCCGCAGGCGTTGATGGGCGTGGGCAGCGTGTGGCTGCTGCACTCGACGGTCCGCCGCTGGTTCTCCCCCGCCGCCGCGCTGATCTCCGGCGCCGTACTCGCGCTGACGCCGGTGGCGGTGCTCATGTTCCGCTTCAACAACCCGGACGCGCTGCTGGTCCTGCTGCTCGTCGCCGGTGCGTACTGCGTGACCCGCGCGGTCGAGAACGCGAGCCCGTACTGGCTCGCGCTCGCCGGGGTCGCGGTCGGGTTCGGCTTCCTCACCAAGATGCTGCAGGCGTTCCTGGTGCTGCCCGCGTTCGGCCTCGTCCACCTGCTCACCGCGCCCACGTCGATCGGGAAGCGCGTCCTGCACCTGACCGGCGCGCTGGGCGCCATGATCGTCGCCGGCGGCTGGTGGGTCGTGGCCGTCGAGCTGACGCCGGACCGGCCGTTCATCGGCGGCTCGCAGACGAACAGCGTGCTGGAGCTGACGCTGGGCTACAACGGGCTCGGCCGCCTCACCGGGGACGAGGTCGGCAGCGTCGGCGGCGGCCGCGGCTGGGGCTCGCCGGGCTGGGCCCGGCTGCTGGGCGCGGAGATGGGCAGTCAGATCGCGTGGCTGCTGCCGGCCGCGGTGGTGCTGCTGGTCGCCGGGCTGTGGCTGACGACCGGCCGCGCCCGCACCGCGCTCGGCCTGTGGGGCGGCTGGCTCGTCGTCACCGCCGGGGTCTTCAGCTTCATGAACGGCATCATCCACTCCTACTACACCGTGGCGCTGGCGCCCGCGATCGCCGCGATCGTCGGCATCGCCGCCACGCAGCTCTGGGAACGCCGCCACGAACCCGTCGCGGCGGCGGTGCTCTCGGGGTCCGTCGCGCTGAGCGCGCTGCAGTGCTACGTGCTGGTCAACGGGTTCTCCGCACCGGTCGCGCTGCTCGTGCTGATGGCGGGGCTGATCGCGGCGGTCGGGCTGGTGCTGTCGATGCGCTGGGCCGTCCCGGTCGCGCTCGTCGCGGCGCTGCTCGGCCCGACCACCTACTCGTTCGCGACCGTCACCACCCCGCACACCGGCGCCCTCCCCGTCGCGGGCCCGGCGACCGGGCGGATGGGCATGGGCGGCGGTGGCCTGCTCGACACGACGGCCCCGAGCGCCGAGGTCGTAGCCCTGCTGCGGGACGACGCGGGCAGCTACCGGTGGGCCGCCGCGACCGTCGGCTCCAACAACGCCGCCGGGCTCCAGCTCGGCAGCGGGCAGCCGGTGATGGCGCTGGGCGGGTTCAACGGCACCGACCCCGCGCCGACGCTGGAGCAGTTCCAGCAGATGGTCCGGAATGGACAGATCCACTACTTCGTCGCCGCCGGCCGGATGATGCAGGGCGAGACCGGCAGCGACGCCGCCCACCAGATCGCCGAGTGGGTCACCGCGAACTACACCGCGACCACCGTCGGCGGTACCACCCTCTACGCATTGGACGCGTCATGACCACTCTCGACGTGGTGATCCCGGTCCACAACGAGGAACGCGACCTGCCGAGGTGCGTCGACCGGCTGCTCACCGAGCTCCCCGCGCTGTTCCCGCACTCGTTCCGGATCACCGTCGCGGACAACGCCAGCACCGACCGCACGTGGGAGATCGCGCAGGACCTGACGCGCGAGCACGACCGCGTGCGCGCCGTCCACCTGCCGCGCAAGGGCCGGGGCGGCGCGCTCAAGGAGGTCTGGTCCGTGTCGGACGCGGACGTGCTGGCGTACATGGACGTCGACCTCTCGACGGACCTGCGGGCGGTGGCGCCCCTGGTCGCGCCGCTGCTGTCCGGGCACTCCGACCTCGCGATCGGCAGCAGGCTCGCACACGGCGCACGGGTCGTCCGCGGCCTCAAGCGCGAAGTGATCTCCCGCTGCTACAACGCTTTGCTGCACGCGACCCTCGCCACGCACTTCACCGACGCGCAGTGCGGGTTCAAGGCGATCCACGCCCGCGCCGCGCACCGGTTGCTGCCGCTGGTCGAGGACACCGCGTGGTTCTTCGACACCGAGCTGCTCGTGCTCGCCGAGCGGGCGGGCCTGCGCATCCACGAGGTCCCCGTCGACTGGGTCGACGACCCGGACTCCCGCGTCGACATCGTCCCCACCGCACTGGCCGATCTGCGCGGCATCGCGCGGATGCGCCGCCGCACACCGAGGGCTCTGCCCGCCACCGCACCGGAAAGGGTCCCGGCATGACCGCCACGCTCGCTCCCGCGCCCGTCGCCGCACCGCAGCCACCGGTGGGCCGCACCCCGGGAAAGGTGCACCGCATCGCCTTCCTCGGCCTGCTCGCCGCGACCGCCGTGCTGTACCTGTGGAACCTCACCGCCACCGGCTGGGGCAACGACTTCTACGCGGCGGCGACGCAGGCCGCGTCGCAGAGCTGGAAGGCGCTGCTGTTCGGCTCACTCGACCCCGGCAACACCATCACCGTCGACAAGCCGCCCGCGTTCCTGTGGGTGAGCGGCCTGTTCGCGAAGGTGTTCGGCTTCTCCAGCTGGACCGTGCTCGCGCCGCAGGCGTTCGAAGGCGTCGCGGCCGTGGGGTTGTTGTACGCCACGGTGAAGCGCACGTCCGGTCCCCTGGCGGCGTTGTTCGCCGGTGCCGCCTTCGCACTCACTCCGGTGGCCACGCTGATGTTCCGGTTCAACCTGCCGGACGCGTTGCTGGTGCTGCTGATGGTCGCGGCCGCGTACTGCACCGTGCGGGCGCTGGAGCACGCGAGCCCGGGGTGGCTGGCGCTCGCCGGCGTGGCGATCGGGTTCGCGTTCCTCACCAAGATGATGCAGGGCTTCCTGGTGCTGCCCGCGCTCGCGTTCGCCTACCTGCTCGCCGCGCCCACGTCGGTCGCCAAGCGCTTGCTGCACCTGCTCGGCGCCGGTCTCGCGGTCGTCGTGTCGGCGGGCTGGTTCATCGCGCTGGTCGAGCTGTGGCCCGCGGACAGCCGCCCGTACATCGGCGGGTCGACCAACGACTCGTTGTGGGAGCTGGCGATCGGCTACAACGGCCTCGGCCGCATCTTCGGCGGCTCCGGCGGCGGTCCCGGCGGTGGTGGCATGGGCGGCAACGGGAACATCGGTTTCGGCGGCGAGACGGGCCTCGGCCGGTTGTTCGGCGCCAGCATGGGACCGGAGATCTCCTGGCTGCTGCCCGCCGCGCTGATCGGCCTCGGTGCCGGACTGTGGTTCCTGCGCAGCGCTCCCCGCACCGACCGCACCCGCGCGGCGCTGGTCGTGTGGGGTGGCTGGGTGCTCGTGACCGGCGCGGTGTTCAGCTTCATGAGCGGCATCACGCACCCCTACTACACCGTTGCGCTGGCACCGGCGATCGCCGCGCTGGCCGGCATCGCCGGGCGTGAGCTGTGGCGCGGACGCGGGCACTTCCCGGTGCGGATGGCGTTGACGGCGATGGTCGCGGCGACCGGCGTGTGGAGCTTCATCCTGCTCGACCGCACGCCGGACTGGACCCCGTGGCTGCGCTGGGTCGTGTTCGCCGTGACCGCGGTCGCCGTCCTCGCGCTGGTGTTCGGCTTCGGCCGGAAGTGGCTCGTGGGCGTGCTCGTCGCGGCGGCGTTGCTCGGCACCTCCGGTTACGCGCTCGCGACGGCGGCGGTCCCGCACAGCGGCTCGATCCCGTTGTCCGGCCCCAGGTCCCAGCAGGGCACGGGGATGGGCATGCGCGAGGGCGGTTCGTCGACGGAGGTCGTGCAGCTGCTCAAGGCCACCGACACCGAGTGGGCCGCCGCGACCGTCGGTGCCCAGGGTGCGGCGTCGCTGCAGCTCGCGTCCGGCCGGCCGGTGATCGCGATCGGCGGCTGGAACGGCAGCGATCCCGCCCCCACCCTCGACGAGTTCAAGGCGCTCGTGGCGAAGGGCGAGGTCCGGTACTTCGTGTCCGGTGGCGGCGGTGGTCGAGGCGGTGACAGCGGGATCGCCGAGTGGGTCGCGGCGACGTTCCGGGCCAGCACGGCCGGCGGCCAGACGATCTACGACCTGACGAGCTGAGTCAGCGGCGGCCGGTGTCGGCGGGGAGCACGTCCCCCGGCACCGGCGCCGCGACCACCTCGTCGTTCCACAGCAGGGGCAGCAGGTCCGCGCCCCGCCGGAACAGCCACGGAACGCCCTTGAGCACCAACCAGGCCGCGTGGTGCCAGACCGTCAGCTCACGCCCGCCCGAGCACTCCAGGCTGATGTCGCCGACGGTGTGCCCGAACGCGCGCAGCTCGGCAGCGAACGCCCGCGCCAGCATCCGGTGGCCGCGTTCGGACGGGTGCAGCCGGTCGGCCGCCCACGTCCGCAGCTCGTACGCGCCGGGCAAGGTGTGCAGGTCGACGCACCGGACCCCGTGCCGAGCCACCACGACGTCGATCACGCGGTTGTACTCGTCGATGCGGTCCTTCAGCACCCGCCGCAGCCGGCCGGGCAGCTTGAACACCCGACCCTGGTCGTGGAACCGGACGGTGACGACCGAGACGCCCGCGGCCGTCAGCGCGCCGCAGACGTGGTCGAGGTCCTCGTGCATCCGCCGCGCCGAGAAGTCGGACCGCAGGGTGTCGTTGACGCCCGCGACGACCACGGCGGCGGTGGGCCCGTCCCGCAACGCCCGCGGGAGCTGGGTGCGCCGCACGTCGGCCAGCAGGGCACCGGACGTGGCGTGGTTGCGGTAGCCGTCGTCCCCGAACGCGGCCGAGAGGATCGGGCCGAAGCCGCGCCAGCCGCCGGGGACGAGGTCGCCGATCCCGACCGCTGTCGAGTCACCGAGTAGCACCAGCACGCGTCCCAGCATCGGCGCGCCCGGTGAGCCCGGGATGACCGTGCGGGAACCGTTCAGCGAAATGCCGGGTAAAGCGGGAGTTCGAGCACCTCGGCGCCGTAGCGGTCGGCCAGCGCGCCGATGACGGCGTCCGCGTGGGCGGCGACCGCCTTCTCCCCCAGGGCGATCGCGTCGGCCCGCAGCCGGATCCAGCGGCCCGCCAGCACGACGCTGCGCGGCGGCGCGTCGTCGACGTTCGGCATCGGCTTGGACAGCGCCCGCCACGTGGCGAGCCACACCCACAGCAGCTGGGCCTCGAGCAGTCGCGGCAGCAGCACCGCGTCGTCGTCCATCTCGGGCCACACCGACCCGACCTCGGCCCGCCACGCGGCGACCATCGCCTCGGACATCCCCGGCGGTAAGCCCCACCCGCACCAGCAGGACGGGAACGGCACGCGCAACGCGGCCGCGTCGAACACGATGTCGCGGACGCAGCCGCCCTCGAAGTCGACGAACCGGACACCGCGGGAGGTGACCAGGTGGTTGTCCGGGCACGAGGTGGACGGGCTGAACGCCCGCCGGCGCGAGGTGCTGAACGCCCGCGTGGCCTCGGCGGCGAACTCGGAGGCCTGCGTCGACGTCTCGACGCCCAGCGTGGTGTCGAGCAGCCCCGGTAAGCCCGCGACCGCCGCGTGCACGTCGACCGCGATCGGGTCCTGGCAGCACTGCGCGCCCGCGCGCCGCATCAACGCGTCGAAATCGGCGTCACGGCCCGCCGTCGTGGCGTGCAGGCGCCCCATCGCGTGCGCCCACGAGAGCAGCCCTCGTTCGGCAGCGCGCGCGTCCTTCGCGTGCAGCTTCTCGGACAACCGCGGCGCACGGCCGAGGTCCTCCAGCACGACCAGGCGCGACGACGCGTCGTGCGCGAACAGTTCGGGGGTGGCGCGTTCCTCGGAGGGAAGCGCCGTGAGCAGCTGGTGGCTGACGGCCTCGTGCGCCCACGGGTCGCGGTCGCCGCTCGCCTCCGGATAGCGCTTCACGACCAGCGTCCGGGGCATCGAGAACGGCGAGGACGCCACTCTCACGCGAATGACGACGGAACGACCGGTACCCCCGAGAGCCTCGGGGTCCGCGAGGCGCACCTGGGCGCCCATTCTCCTGGTCAGTACCCGCTCCGCCGCCCCGACAGCGTCGTCGATCTCAGGTGAAGTCGTGTCGGGAGGGCCCGCGGTGATCTCCACGCTCATCCCCTCCGACCCTACTCCCTGAAGTCCGCGAGCCGGACCGACGCTAATGCGGCCGGGCGGCGACCACCACCACCCGTGGACAACGGCTCACACCGCTCCCGGATACGCGTTGATCATCCCCTGGACAGTGGACGTGTGGAAACACCATCCGTTGCCCGCCGGTGACGGATCAACAGCACGAAGGCGGCCGCGGCGACAATACCGATCAAGTTGATCCCCAGTTGGGCCACCGCCGGCCCCACCCTGTCCCACACTCCGAGAACGGCGGCCAGAGCCGCGTACCCGGCCGCCGGCACCGTCGTGACGGAGATGAACACGCCGACGAGCGCCGCCGACTTGGCCGACGTCATCGAGAGCATGCCCGCCGCCCCCGCGAGCAGCGCGACGATGAGCGAGAACGGCCCGAACTGGTAGATGAACTCGGACTCGGTGCCGTGCAGCAGCGTCTCGCGGTCGAGCAGCCCCGCCCCCGCCCCGAGCCAGGTCAGGGCCGAGGTGAACGCCATGGCCAGCGGAAACCCGATCGCCAGCGCCGCGGCGGCCCGCCGGACGAGGTCCCAGCGCCGCGCGACGAGCCCCACCGCGATGGCGGCGAGCGGCCCGAACTCGGGCCCCACGACCATGGCGCCGACGATCGTGATCGTCGAGTTGGTCGCGACCCCCACCGCCGCGAGCAGGCACGCGATGGTCAGGAACGCCTGGAACGTGACGCTCGGCTTGGACTCCTCGCCGGTGCGGGCGAGCAGCTCGTCCCACACGATCGCGTCGGACCCGTCGCCGGGCGCGTTCTCCTGCGCCTGGTCGGCGGCGTCGGACAGCGACGTGTCGATCGTCTCGATGGTGATGCCGCCGGCCCGGTCGATCCCGAGCCGGCAGAGCGCGCCGACCACCTCGTCGACCGACTCGCGCGCCACGTCCGCGGTGAGGAGGTCGCCCTCGGGGTCGATCGCGGCGCCGCGCAGGAGCACCAGGTGGGTGGCTCCGGGGTGGTCGCGGAGGACGGTCAGGGCGGCCTCGGTCCGGGAGGCGGGGCAGACGACCCTCAGGCGGAGCATCAGGCGCCGCCGGTGGGGGTGATGGGGCTGGTGGGGCTGGGTGCGGGTGGTGCGGTGGACGGGGGCGCGGCTGGGGTGGAGGGGCCGTAGGCCGCGGCGGGGGTGGTCGGGTGGGGTGGGCGCCGGGCCGCGGCGGGCGCGGCGAAAGAGCGCGCCGCCGGGCGGGAGGAACGGCAGAACTCGATGGGCCTGGTCGAGAGGGCCGGCCCGGCTGGCAGGGAGGGGCGGCAGGCCGCGGAGCGTGCCGCCGCAGGAGTGGGCCCGGCTGGTGGGGACGGGCAGCACGCCCCAGAGGGCGCGGCCGGACGCGCGGGCCTAGCCGGCCGAAACCGGCGCCAAGCCGCGACAGGCGCGCCCCAACCAGTAGCCGCAGCCGCGCCGCGCATAGCCACCCCAGACGTGGCCACGCCAGACACAGCCGCGGCAACACGCCCGCCGATCCGGTGCTCGGCGCCCGCCGGGCGAGCCCGAGCTCCCGCGGCAGCCGAACCCGCCCGCACGGATGCCGCCAGCACGAATGCCGACCGCACCGATCCGGCCGGCGCGACCACGTCACCAGCCGAGCCGCGCGCACCAGGCCGACGCCCAACCCCAGCCGGACGAGCCCGCGCCGCCTCGGCGACCGAACCCGCCCGCGCCGGACCGCGCGCGTCAGACCGGTGTCCGGCCGCCGCCGAACGGCGCCCGCCCGGCACCCCGATCAGCTCTTCTGGTCGGGCTTGGCGTCGACGCCCGCTTCCTTGCGCTGCTGGGCGGTGATCGGGGCCGGGGCCGCGGTCAGCGGGTCGTAGCCGCCGCCGGACTTCGGGAACGCGATCACCTCGCGGATCGAGTCGGCGCCCGCGAGCAGCATGCAGAGGCGGTCCCAGCCCAGTGCGATGCCGCCGTGGGGCGGGGCGCCGAACTTGAACGCGTCGAGCAGGAAGCCGAACTTCTCCTGCGCCTCCTCGGCGCCGATGCCCATGACGTCGAACGCGCGCTGCTGCACGTCCGCGCGGTGGATACGGATCGAGCCACCGCCGAGCTCGTTGCCGTTGAGGATCACGTCGTAGGCGTAGGCCAGCGCGTTGCCGGGGTCGGACTCGAAGTTGTCGATCCACTCCGGGGTCGGCGAGGTGAACGCGTGGTGCAGGGCGGTCCACTTGCCGCCGCCGACCGCGACGTCGCCGGAGTCGAGCTTGTCGACCGACTCGAACATCGGGAAGTCGACGACCCAGGCGAAGGCCCAGGCGTTCTCGTCGATCAGGCCGACGCGGTGCGCGATCTCGACGCGGGCGGCGCCGAGCAGGGCGCGGGCGTCGCGCGGGTCGCCCGCCGCGAAGAAGATGCAGTCGCCCGGGTTGGCACCGACGGCCTTGGCCAGGCCGTCGCGCTCGGCGTCGGTGAGGTTCTTCGCGACCGGGCCGCCGAGGGTGCCGTCCTCGCCGACGAGCACGTACGCGAGGCCCTTGTGGCCGCGCTGCTTCGCGAACTCCTGCCAGCCGTCGAGCGTGCGGCGGGGCTGCGACGCGCCGCCGGGCATGACGACGGCGCCGACGTACGGCGCCTGGAACACGCGGAACGTCGTGTCCTTGAAGTACTCGGTCAGCTCGGTGAGCTCGACGTCGAAGCGCAGGTCCGGCTTGTCAGAGCCGTACTTCGCCATCGCCTCGGCGTAGGAGATGCGGCGGAACGGCTGCGGGAGCTCGACGTCCTTGATCTCCTTCCAGATGGCGGCGAGCAGCTTCTCGGTGAGCGCGATGACGTCGTCCTGCTCGACGAAGCTCATCTCGACGTCGAGCTGGGTGAACTCCGGCTGGCGGTCGGCGCGGAAGTCCTCGTCGCGGTAGCAGCGCGCGATCTGGTAGTAGCGCTCCAGGCCGCCGACCATGAGCAGCTGCTTGAACAGCTGCGGCGACTGCGGCAGCGCGTACCAGGAGCCGGGGCGCAGGCGGGCCGGCACCAGGAAGTCGCGCGCGCCCTCGGGCGTGGAACGGGTCAGGGTCGGGGTCTCGACCTCGACGAACTTCTCGCCGTGCAGCACGTCGCGGGCGATGCGGCTGACCTCGCTGCGCAGCCGGATGGCCTGGGCGGGGGCGGCGCGGCGCAGGTCGAGGTAGCGGTGCTTGAGCCGCGCCTCCTCGCCCGGCTCGATCTCGCTCTCGACCTGGAACGGCAGCGGCGCGGCCTCGTTGAGGACCTCGAGGTCGCTCACGTAGACCTCGATGGCGCCGGTCGGCAGCTCGGGGTTCTCGCTGCCCTCGGGACGGGCGCTCACGTCGCCGGTGACCTTGATGACGTACTCGCTGCGCAGCCGGTGCGCGCGCTCGGCCATCTCGCCCTCGCGGAAGACGACCTGGGCCACACCGGACGCGTCGCGCAGGTCGATGAAGATGACACCGCCGTGATCACGCCGGCGGGCGACCCACCCGGTGAGGGTGACGGACTGCCCGGCGTGCTCGGCCCGGAGTGATCCGGCCTCGTGCGTGCGCAACACGGTGGTGGCTCCTTGTAGACGAAGTCAGCTTTGGCGTCAAGGCTAGCTGGCGGCACCGACAGAATTTCACGCAGGGCTTTGCCCGAGCGCGTCCAGCACGGGCTTCGCCTCCGCCCACGCCGCGTGCCACCCGTCGTCGACCTGCTCGGCGTTCTCGCCGTCGTCCGCGATCCGCCCGAGCAGGTCCAGCACGGCGGCGCGGGGCCCGGCCGCGAGCCCCGGCAGGACCTCGACGAGGAACGGCAGCACCGCGGTGGCCGCGGGGCACACGAACCCGCCCTCCTCGTGCACGGTCCGGTCGAGGTCGCGGACCGCCTGCGCCACGACCTCGGGATCGCCGGAGAGCAGCGCCCGCAGGTGACCGGGCGTATCGAGCGCCGGGCCATAAGCGTGGTCGAGGGCGTGCCACGGGACGTCGTCGAGGCCTTCGAGGCTCACCGCAGCTCCAGCAGCACCGTGGTGGCGAGCGTGGAGACGCGCTGCCCCAGCGACGTCACGGCGTGGTCGTGCACCGCCGCCTCGACCAGGCCGAGGTGCTGCCGGGCCCGCGCCACGCCGACCAGCCACACCGCGAAGGCCCGCAGCCGGACGTCCGGGTCGGCCGCCCACACCGGCACGAACGGCACGACCAGGCCCACGTCGGTGGTGTCGCGCTCGAAGAGCCGGCGCAGGTAGTCGAGCGCCTCCGTGCGCCACGGCAGCACGTCCACCAGCGCCAGCACGAGGTCGATGCCCTCGAAGTCCTTCGGCCCCACCAGCCAGAGCACGTGCTCCAGCACCTCGTCGTAGCCCATCTCGTACGACCCGGTGGCGAGGAACAGCTCCAGGTCCCCGGTCAGCGCGCGCAGGATCACGCCGGCGTCCGGCCGCGTCGCCGCGGACACGAGCAGCCGCGCCTGCGGTTCGCCGTCGGCGACCTCCAGGTCCCGCAGCCACCCGGCCGCCGCCTCGTCGCCCCGCCCGGCGAACTCCGTCGCGACGAGCACCAGGCACAGCCGCGTGGCCGGGTCGGTCTCCTCCTCCCACCGCGCGGACAGGGCGGGCAGCACGGGCGCGCTGTCCCCGCGCCCCTTGCCCAGCAGGAACAGCACACCTCGGCGCACCGCCGCCGAACCGTGGTCCAGCAGGGCGATCAGCGCCGGTTTCGAGGCCTCCCAGGCGGGCGGCCAGCTGGGGTGCACGCCGGCGGAGCCGCTGCCCCCGGCGACCGCGATCGCGCCGCACAGGTTCTCCAGCAGCCATTCACGGCTGGGGGTGTTGTCGTGGGCGACCAGCTCCAGCAGGAACGGCCACGCCGCCGCGGTCGCCTCGCTGACCTCGGACTCGCCGCCGCTCAGGTGGCGCACCAGCTCCTCGTGCGGCTCGACGGACGTCCTGGCCTGCCGCAGCAACCGGGGCAGGTCGTCGCCGTACCCGTCGTGACTGCGCAAGCGATACCAGTCGATGCTCTTCAAACCGTCCACCACGGACCCGAGCATAGGAAAA
>NZ_JBHXCW010000089.1:0-29127 GCF_042725365.1 Lentzea sp. NPDC060358
GGGTTGGACCGCGGCGTGCGGCCGATCGGCGACTGGTCGACGCGCACCAGCTTGTCGACCTCGTTCAGGCCGTTGATCCGGGTGTGCCGGCCGGGCACCTGGCGCGCGCCGTTGAGCTTGTTCGCGAGCACCGTCGCGAGGATGTCGTTGACCAGCGTCGACTTGCCCGAGCCGGACACGCCCGTGACGGAGGTGAGCGTGCCGAGCGGGAACGACACGTCGATGCCGCGCAGGTTGTGCTCGCGGGCGCCGACGACCGTCAGCTGGCGCTTCTTGTCGATCTTGCGGCGCTTGGCGGGCATCGGGATCGACTTGCGGCCCGACAGGTAGGCGCCGGTGATCGACTCCTTGTTGCTCAGCAGCTTCTTGTACGGGCCGCTGTGCACGACCTTGCCGCCGTGCTCACCGGCGCCGGGGCCGATGTCGACCACCCAGTCGGACGTGCGGATCGTGTCCTCGTCGTGCTCGACGACGATCAGCGTGTTGCCGAGGTCGCGCAGCCTCGTCAGCGTCTCGATCAGCCGGTGGTTGTCGCGCTGGTGCAGGCCGATCGACGGCTCGTCCAGCACGTACAGCACGCCCACCAGGCCGGAGCCGATCTGCGTGGCGAGCCGGATGCGCTGCGCCTCACCGCCGGACAGCGTGCCCGAGGCGCGGTCGAGCGAGAGGTAGTCGAGGCCGACGTCGAGCAGGAAGTGCAGGCGGGCCTGGATCTCCTTGAGCACCGCGCCCGCGATCATCGACTCGCGCTTGCCGAGCTTGAGGCCGTCGAGGAAGTCGGAGCACTCCGACACGCTCATCGCGCAGACCTCGGCGATGGAGCGGTCGCCCTTCTTCCCGTGGTGCAGCGTGACGGCGAGGATCTCGGGCTTGAGGCGCGTGCCCGCACACGCGGGGCACGGGACCTCGCGCATGTAGCCCTCGTACTTCTCCCGCATGTACTCGGACTCGGTCTGCTCCTGGCGCCGTTCGAGGAACGGGATTACGCCCTCGTAGTTGGCGTAGTAGGAGCGCTCGCGGCCGTAGCGGTTCTTGTACCGGACGTGCACCTGCTCGTCGATGCCGTGCAGGACCGCCTTCTGGACCTTGGCCGGCAGGTGCCGCCACTGCGTGTCCATCCGGTAGCCGATGGTCTCGCCGAGCGACTGCAGCAACCGCGTGAAGTACTCGGCGGTCTGCCCGCCGGCCCACGGCGCGATGGCGCCCTCTTCGAGGCTCAGCTCGTCGTCCGGGACCACGAGCTCCGGGTCGACCTCCTTGCGCACGCCGATGCCCGTGCAGACCACGCACGCGCCGTAGGGCGAGTTGAAGGAGAACGACCGCGGCTCCAGGTCCTCGATCGCGAGCGGGTGGCCGTTGGGGCACGCCAGGTTCTCGGAGAAGCCCCTGATCCGCTTCGGGTCGGTCTCCGGCAGGTCGACGAACTCGAGCTCGACGAGGCCGTCCGCGAGCCGCAGCGCCGTCTCGACCGAGTCGGTCAGGCGCTGCTTGGACGAGGCCTTGACGCTCAGGCGGTCGATGACGACCGCGATGTGGTGCTTCTCCTGCTTCTTGAGCTTCGGCACCTCGCCGAGCGCGTGCACGACCCCGTCGACCTTCGCGCGGGAGTAGCCCTGCGTCTGGAGGTTCTGGAAGAGTTCGAGGTACTCGCCCTTGCGGCCGCGGATGACGGGCGCGAGCACCTGGAACTTGGTGCCCTGCTCCATCGCGAGCACCTGGTCGACGATCTCCTGCGGCGTCTGCTTGCCGATCGCCTCGCCGCACTGCGGGCAGTGCGGCTTGCCGGCGCGGGCGTAGAGCAGGCGCAGGTAGTCGTAGACCTCGGTGATGGTGCCGACGGTCGAGCGCGGGTTGCGGCTCGTGGACTTCTGGTCGATCGAGACCGCGGGCGAGAGGCCCTCGATGAAGTCGACGTCGGGCTTGTCCATCTGCCCGAGGAACTGGCGCGCGTACGCCGAGAGCGACTCGACGTAGCGGCGCTGCCCCTCGGCGAAGATCGTGTCGAAAGCCAGGCTCGACTTGCCGGAGCCGGACAGCCCCGTGAAGACGATCAGGCTGTCCCGCGGCAGGTCGATATCCACGCCGCGCAGGTTGTGCTCGCGGGCGCCGCGAACAACAAGACGGTCTGCCACTGGGGTCCCTTCGGCTGCGATTGGCGGGTCACTCACGCCACACTCTTCCGAACAAGCGTTCGAAGCTTACTGGCATCTTCTCGGCGGCATCGACCGACCCGCCGACCATGCTAGGTGCCACCCCCGACAAAAACGGATCGGGCGGCTTCCGCATTCCCCTGAGCTGGCTTTACTCACTAGGCTGGTCACTTCGATCAGAGCCTCAACGTCGGGGAGAGGCAGCACATGACCTACACGCCGTCCACGCAGCACACGTCCGTTCCCGCCCCGCGAGGTGTGCCGGACCGGCACATCAACGCCGTGCGGCAGGCGACGGACGTGCTGTACGAGGCCGTCGAGGAGCTGGACGAGGCCGCCGTGCGCGCCGACAGCCGGCTCCCCGGCTGGAGCCGCGGGCACGTCGTCACCCACCTCGCTCGCAACGCCGACGCGCTGGTGAACCTGCTCACCTGGGCGCGGACCGGGGTCGAGCACCAGGCCTACGCGTCGCGATCGGACCGCGACGCCGACATCGAGGAGGGGTCCCACCGGCTGCTCCAGGTCATCAAGGCGGATCTGGACTCCGCGTGCGTGCGGTTCGAGACCGCCTGCCGCGAGATGCCCGCCCACGCGTGGCGCGCGGAGGTCTCGGCCCCCAAGGGCCAGGTGATCCCGGCGTCGGCCGTGCCGCTGTTCCGGCTGCGCGAGATCTGGATCCACCTCGTCGACCTGGACGCGGGCGTCGGCTTCGACGACCTGCCGGCCGACTTCGTGCAGGATTTCCTGGACGACGCCGTGGAGCAGTTCGCGGGCAGGGTCGACCCGTTCAGCGTCGAGGTGACCCTGCCCGACGGCGCTCAGCGCATCTGGACCGTCAGCGGCCCGGCGAGCCGCAGCTCGGTGAGCGGGTCCGCGAGCGCCGTCCTCGGGTGGCTGACCGGCAGGACCGACGGCGCGGACCTGCGCGGCGAGCTGCCGGAACTGCCCGACTGGATCTGAGTCAGCAGCCGGTACGCGGGCCGTTCGACGAACTTCGTCAGCGCCCAGCCGAGCACCAGCGCCGAGGTGAGGAACCCGGCGAGCAGCCACCAGGACCGCAGGCCGGCGGCGTGCATGCGGTCCATCACCACCGTGCCGATCTGCTGGTGCACGAGGTAGACGCCGTAGGAGATGCCCGCGAGCCAGGTGATCGGCCGGGCGACCGGAGTGAAGAACACCCAATCGGGTCCAGCGGCCGCCGCGCACACCATGAGTAGCAACAGAGCGAACCCGAACGTGGACCCGTACTCGGTCGTGTGAATTGCCTGCGCGATGAGCGTAGCGGTGAGAAGCGCGGCCAGGTGCGGGGTCTTCATCCGGTCCTTGTGCCACAGCCAGATCGCGATGCCGGCGGCGAACAACTGGGCCCTGTGCAACGCGAACCCGTTGTAGACCACGAACAGCGGGTGCGAGTGGTCGAGCAGCGGGCGCAGCAGCAGCGGCATGACGACCAGCGCCCACAGGAAGACCCGCAGCTGCGTGCCCTTGAGGAACCTCACCAGCACCGCGCCGGCGATGAACGCCGCGATCTGCACGGGCACGGTCCAGTAGGCGAAGTCGACGATGTTGACGTCGGGGAACCACTGGTTGATCAGCAGCAGGTTGAAGAGGACGTCCCTGCCGTCGAGCTGGCTCCAGCCCTCCGGTGCGATCCACCGCTGCACCGCGTAGGTGAGCAGGACCGCCGCCAGGTAGGCGGGCAGCAGGCGGGCGAGCCGTCTCCACAGGAACCGGCCGGGCGCACCGCTGTCCAGCGACGCGCAGGCGAAGAAGGCGGAGACGACCATCAGCGTGCTGGCGCCCATCGACATCGGGAACTCGAACGGCAGCGGCCCGAGGTCGGGGTGGCTGCTGATGCTCGTGAGCGTGGCGTGGTGGAGCAGCACGCACCCGATGGCGACGACGCGCAGGACGTCCCAGCTGACCCTGCGGGCCGTACGGGGTTTCTCTCGTTGCGTCGGAATCACGATAGGCGGGGACCCTCGTCGTTGGTGCGTTCGGCGTACTCGCGGATCAAGGCTTGATCCTTACTTACCCTATGAGTGAGACCTGTATGCAACCTGAAGGTGTGCGTCTCGCCGCAGAGAGCGACTACGGTCTGCCACCGTGGACGTACTCGAGAACTACACAGGTCACGTCGATCCGGAGGGCCCCGCGGCCCGCCGCACCCTGGACGCGCTGACCATCACGAAGATCTCCGTCGGACCGATGGACAACAACGCCTACCTGCTGGTTTGCCGGTCCACGAACGAGGCGTTGCTGATCGACGCGGCCAACGACGCCGAGCGCCTGACCGACCTGCTGACCGACGTCCCGAACCCCCCGGACCTGCGCACGATCGTCACGACGCACCAGCACGGGGACCACTGGCAGGCACTGGAGGCCGTCGCGACCGCCCGGGGCGCGAAGACGGCGGCCCACGAACTGGACGCCGCCGTCCTCCCGGTGCAGCCCGACGTCCTGGTCGACCACGGCGACACGCTGGAGGTGGGCGAGGTGACCCTGTCGATCATCCACCTGCGCGGCCACACGCCGGGCTCCATCGCCGTCGTCTACGACGACCCGGCGGGCCACCCGCACCTGTTCACCGGCGACTCCCTGTTCCCCGGCGGCGTGGGCAAGACCACCTCCGCGGACAACTTCGCCTCGCTGATCAACGACGTGGAGGACCGCCTGTTCGCCGTCCTGCCCGACGACACGTGGTTCTACCCGGGCCACGGCGACGACTCGACGCTCGGCAAGGAACGCCCGTCACTCGCGGAATGGCGTTCGCGCGGCTGGTGACCCCTGGCCTGCCGGAGAGCATGTTCTCCGGCAGGCGCCATCAGACCTCGATGATCGTGACCATGCCGTCGAGACCTTCGCTTCGGGTTTCGATTCGCCGCAATGGTGAGCGCCACCAACGTGCCGTACCTGGCAGCTGCCTGACCGTCGAAGGGCAGCGGCTCGAAGTCGACGATCGCCGCACCCAGCTTCTCCGTGCGCGCAGCTCTGGACGCGGCATCCTTCGCCATCACCACGCCTCGGTGCAGTTCGGCCATCGTGACAGCGGTGAGCTCGGGAACCTGCGGCAGATCAGCCGGATCCAGAAGGCCCAGATCGATGTAGGCGCACGTGTCGAGCACCCCCGACTCGGGACGTTCAGCCACGACTGCGCTCCCACGGATCGAAGTCGCCCGCACGATCCTCGTCACCGAAGAACTCGTCAGCTTCCTGACGCATCCGGGAGTGATCGACCTGAGGCAGGGGACGGAGTTCGGCGACCTCCACACCATTTCGCGTCACGTGGTACGTCTCGCCCGCCTCCACCGCATCCATGACAGCGGCAGAGTGGTTGCGAAACTCCCGTTGGCTGATGACCTTCACCAAACGAGCGTGGCCCTGCGTAACGCCATGAGCTACATCAGATGAACCCGATCAACGACGTGGAGAACCGCCTGTTCGCCGTCCTGCCCGACGACATGTGGTTCTACCCGGGCCAAGGCGACGACTAGACGCGCGCAGCCCTGGACGCAGCGCCCTTCGCCATGACTCGTCCGGGCACGGTTTTCACCCGTCCGAGGGCTGCCCACGCCGTTCCCCCGCCACCACGATCGAAGTGGTTCGCGCTGTGTGCTGCGAAGGGGGATCCAAGCGGTGACGTTCACTCCTCTGGTCGCGATGCAGAGCAAAATGGGCGAGTTCGAGTCCCTCCTCCGCCTCGCCGACGGCAGCACATCGGTCCCCCGAGTGGTCGTCGACCTGCGCGACGAGGTCGATCCCGCGAGCGGACGGCTCATGACCGAATTGGTCAAGGCAGCCGTGCGCCTGGCGTACCTGCGGCAGCCGATGTGGATCGACGCCGGCCCGCTGTCCGCCGGCGCCACGCTGTCCCGGCAGCCGGGTGGTGCCTTCAGGTTCCTCGACGACCGCATCGAGGCCGCTCTGCTCGAGGAACACGGCCTGTTGGCCCCGGACGTCCCCGCCTTCGTCCCGGTCGTGCCGGCCAGGTCGACGGACGAGCAGCTCAGCGGCGTCGCGCTGCTGCAGGAACACCGGTCGCGGCCGGTGGTGGTCCGCTTCCGGGACCTCTCCGCCGGCCTGGTCGACGACTGCCTGCGCCGTGTCTCGCCCGCCGCCCGCGGCAACCCGGTCCACGCCGTCGTCGACCTGGGCTTCGTGGAGACCGTCGACGCTCCGCGGCTGGAGCTCGCGCAAGCGCTTGTCCGAACGCTGACCGACCGGCTCGGCCCGTCGTCCACCACCGTGCTGGCCGGGTCGATCCCCCGGCAGCGCGACGGCTTCGTGACCACGGTCCGGGAGCGGCCCGAGGTCGTCCTGTGGGGGGAGATCGCGCAGACGGCCGGTTCGGAGGTCCACTACGGTGACTACGGCGTGGCGCATCCGGACCGCCCGGCACCGGGTGGCTCCTCGCCGCGCACCCCCTACCCGTACCTCTACTACACCGTGCCGAGCCGCACGATCGCGATGCGGCGGAAGCCCGCCGAGCGAGATGGCACGCTGATGACCGGCGAGGCCTTCACCGACCTCGCCGACGAGCTCGTGGCACGGCCCGAGTTCGCCGGCAGCACCTACTCCTGGGGCGACCACGCGCTCGCCGGGTGCCGCCGGGGCGGCGGGCGGTCCGCGGCGACGGCCTCGAAGTGGGTCGCCATGGCGATGTCGCACCACCTCGAGCACCTGGCCAAGCGGTCGCCCGCCGAGCTGTGAGGCGTCAGGCGAGCGCGTCCAGCAGGTCGAGGTACCCGGACGTCGTGCGCCACAGCGAGTCCGCGTGCGGCGTCAGCTTGCCCGGACTCCAGCGCTTGTCCGTGTAGACGTCGTTCGCCCTGCGCAGCGCCGCCAGGCTCACGGCCAGCTCGTCCTCCAGTCGCGTCCGCAGCTCGTCCGGTGACGGCTCGGGCAGGCGGACCAGTTCCGCGGTGCCGTCACTCACCGCGACCAGCGCCTCCTCCACGACGCCGCCGGCGCGGCTCCAGACCAGGGCCGGGCGCTCGATCGCGTGGTTCCACACCGGCGCGTGCGCCGAACGCCACCGCGCCGCGATCGGGTTGCGCGACATGCGGGTCGAGTTCGCCCAGTGCTCGGCGCCCACCGGCTCGGTGAGCCACGGCACCTCGTCCACCGGCAGGTCCGCGACCACCGCCACCTGGATCTCGTCCAGGTCCCGCGGCACGTCGAGCAGGCCGCCGAACACCCACAGCTCGACCACGTCGAAGCGGAAGACGGGGCTCGGCGGCTCAGCGCACTTCTCCACGAGCTCGGTCAGGTGGTGCACTGCGCGGGTCCATTTCACGCGCGTCATTCTGCTGGAGGCTCCGGTGCGGGTGTCCGAGGCCTTGGCCAGGCTCGATGAAGTGGAACCGGTGCTGTGCGCGTTCCACGAGGTCTTCCGCTCGTTCGCACCCGTCGCCCCGACCCTCCCCCTCGCCGGTCTGCCCATCGCGGTAAAACGCGGCGAACGCAGAAGTCACCGCGAGGCGTTGGAAGCTCTTGGGTGCATCACGATCGGACTCACCACCACGCCCGACGGCAGCACGCCGTGGCAGACGTGGGGCCGCAACTCTCGCGGCGTCACACGGAACCCGTGGAACCTTAACCGCACGCCTGGCGGCTCGTCGGCGGGCTCGGCGGTCGCGGTGGCGGCGGGCGTGGTGCCGCTCGCGACGGGCGTCGACGGCGCGGGCTCGATCCGCATCCCGGCGGCGTGGTGCGGTGTCCTCGGCCTGAAGAGGACGTCGGCCCAACGCGCCGCGGTGGGCGTGTTCACCCGCGACCCGGACCTGCTCGCGGCCTACCTGGGCACCGACGGGACCAGCGCGCCCACCGCCGTCTGGTCACCCGACCTGGGCTTCGCGACGGTCGACGACGAACAGACCGAGATCGCACACCGAGCAGCAGCCCCGTTGCGCCCGCGCCCGGCCCTGCTGGCTCTCCGGAACCCCGCCGACGACTGGTACGCGCACCGCTGCGGCCCCAACCCCGCCCTCGACGAACTGTTCGAGACCGCCGACCTGCTCCTCACGCCGACGACCCCAGGTCCACCGCACGGCCACGACGGACCTGGATCGCGGGTGAACACCGAGCTGACCTGGGCGTTCAACCTCAGCGGTCACCCGGCGATCAGCATCCCGGCGGGGTTCGACTCGGAGGGCCTGCCGGTCGGGTTGCAGGCCGTCGCGCGGCACGGACGGGAGGCCGATCTGGTCGCCGCCGCCCGGGCCGTTCTGGGGGCCACCCCGCTTCCATCCGTTCGTCGCCCCACTTTTCACTCGATCGAGTGCTTTGGACTCAATCCACCCCGGTGATCGCGGCACGTGCGGTGTCCTCCCCGATCGAGGAGGCCCACGATGGCGAGACGGATCGGTGGTCCGGGCGGAGGTTCGGATCCCGCCGGCAAGGCGGGTGCCGTGGTGGTCGCCGGGGTGCTGGCGATGTCGTTGGCGGCAGGTGGTGGCGGCTTGGCGCTCGGCGGCGGCGCGTCGACGACGGCTGTCGACTCCGCGAGCGTGAACCTGGGCAAAGCGCGGTCGGAGGGGAAGAAGTCCGCTCGCAAAGGCGACGCCGACGGGGCGTGGCGCCAGATGAACATGCGCACGCTCAAGCGCACGACGAAGCAGGCGGTCGAGTGCGTGTCGCACTCCTTCGGCCAGGTGCGGAACCATTTTGCGCGCAACCCGTGCACGTCGCTCGACCGGACGTTGTTCGCCATCGGCGACGACCGAGGCGATGTCGCCGTCGTGTCCGTCGCCTGGGTCGGCTTCCGAAATCGGCGTGACGCCGGCGGGTTCAAGAAGCTGATCGACGTGCACGGCACAGGCGACATCACTCCGCTCGCCACCCCGTTGCTCGACCTTGCGGACATCCGCTTCACCGGCCTGCACTACCAGTCGCGGTCGGACGGCTCCACGGTCGTGATCGCCGAAGTGGAGTCCGCGTCCGGGCAGACGAGCGGTGACGTCCTGGACGCGATGGCCGACATCGCGAGCTGGTTGCCACGTTAGACCGCCACCACCTGCACCGACGAGCACGCCACCAGTTCGTCGAGACGCAGCTGCTCGCGACACCGAGGCATGCGGCCGGGCAACGAGGGCACGTGGCCGGTGTCCGCGTCTTCCTGCCCGGTCATGATGTCGAAAAACGACCGAGGGCGGCGACACAGGGCTATGGACACACGTGTTGACGACTACATCGCCACGCTGCCCGAATGGCAGCAGGACATCTGCCGCGAGGTCCGGCGGTTCGTCCACGAGGCCGATCCCGGTGTCGAAGAGACGATCAAGCTCACGAACCGGCCGTACTTCGTGCTGGACGGCAACATCTGCGCTTTGCTCGGCACGAAGGACCACGTGAACGTGATGCTCTACGACATGGTGAGCGTGCCGGACCCGCACAACATCATCACGAGCGCCGACAACCGTCGCCGGAAGGCCGCGAAACCTCGTCGGTAGCCTCCTGTCGCATGGAGGTCGAGATCTACACCGACGGCGCGTGCAGCCCCAACCCCGGTCCGGGCGGCTGGGGTGCCGTGTTGCGCTACGGCGAGCACGAGAAGGACATGTACGGCGGTGACATCGGCCCCACGACGAACAACCGCATGGAACTGATGGCGCCCATCATGGCGTTGGAGAGTCTCACGCGGACGTCCACCGTGAAGCTCTACACGGACAGCACGTACGTCCGGAACGGCATCACCTCGTGGGTGCACGGCTGGAAGGCGAACGGCTGGCTGACGAAGTCGCGTGAGCCGGTCAAGAACGCCGACCTGTGGCGGCGCCTGGAGGAGGCGAACGGCCGGCACGAGGTCGAGTGGCACTGGGTCAAGGGCCACGCGGGCCACCCGGAGAACGAGCGCGCCGACCGCCTCGCCGTGCGCGGCGTGGAGGAGGTGACGGGCCGGGAGGTCACGCAGCCCCAGGCGAAACGCCCGAAGACGGCCAAGCCGAAGCAGCCGCGCGAGCTGTCCGGCGAACCGTGCGGCGCGCCGACGAAGAAGGGCACGCCCTGCCCGATCACCGCCGGCAAGAACGGCCTGTGCCACATCCACGACCCGGCGTTGCAGTGCGGCGCGCTCACGAAGAAGGGCGCGCCCTGCACCATCGCGACCGGCGGCGGCCGCTGCGAGTACCACCAGGACGCGCTCGAACTGTTCTCGTGAGCAGCTCCCGGGTCACCGCAGCACCTTCGCGAGCCGCTGCATGCCCTCCGCGATCTCCGCGGGAGTGTTGGCGGTGAAGGACATCCGGAACGTCGCGGGATCCGGCGTCGTCGCGAAGAACGGCGCGCCGGGCACGAACGCGACGTCGTGGCGCAGCGCCTCCCGCAGCAGCTCGGCGCTGTCCGCGTCGCCGGGCAGCCGCAGCCAGACGAACATCCCGCCGTCCGGGTCGCTCCACGTCGTGCCGTCCGGAACCGTGGCCGGCAGCGCGGCGATCATCGCGTCGCGGCGGGCGCCGTACTCGACGCACAGGCGTGCGATGTGCGCGTCGAGGTCGTTGTGCGACAGGTACACGGCGGCCGCCGCCTGGTCCACAGTGGACGTGTGGAGGTCCGCCGCCTGCTTCACGATCGTCACCGCGCGGAGCAGGTCCGCCGGGGCGCGCAGCCAGCCCAGGCGCATGCCGGGCGCACCGATCTTCGAGAAGCTGCCCAGGTAGAGGACCCGGTCGCTGGCCGCGGCGATCGGGGCGACCGGCGTGCCCCGGTAGCGGAGCTCGCCGTACGGGTCGTCCTCGACGATCCAGAAGTCGTGCTCCTCGGCCAGCGCGGCGACGGCGGCCCGGCGGGGAGCGGACAGGGTGCGGCCGGTCGGGTTCGCGAAGGTCGGCACCAGGTACAGCAGCGCGGGACGTTCCCGTTCCACGACTTCCCGCAGCGCGGCGGGGTCCAGGCCCTCGGCGTCGCTCGCGACGGGCACGATCCGGGCTCCCGCCATCTGGAAGCACTGCAACGCGGCCAGGTACGTGGGCTCCTCGACCGCGACGACCGCGCCCGGCTCCAGCAGCGCGGTGGCCACCAGGGTCAGGGCCTGCTGGGAGCCCGTGGTGACCAGGACGTCCGAAGTGGGCAGTCCGCGACTGGTCAGACGGGCGGAGACCAACGCCCGCAGCGACGCGTTCCCTTCCGTGGGCGCGTATTGCAGCACCGAACGGTCCTGCAACGCGACGTCGTAGGCGGCGCGCATCGCGTCCAGGTCGAACAGCTCGGGAGCGGGCAGGCCTCCCGCGAACGAGATCACCTCGGGGCGCGAGGTCAGCGCGAGCAGGTCGCGCACCGGGGAGCTGTCCACGGGGAGGGTGCGGTGCATGAACTTCACGTTAACCGGGGCAGTCCCGGGGTGAACCCGGATTTTCTGTCGGTGGTCGTCGTTAGCGTGGTCACATGGACATCGAGACACGCGCCGAGCAGCCCTACGCCGCCGTCAAAGCCACGGTCACGGCGAGCACCTTCGCCGAGATCGCCGACCGCTTCCCCGACGTCGTGCAGTGGCTGGCCGACCGCGAGCTACCGATCACCGGAGCCCCGTTCCTGCGGTACTTACGCGTGACCGGCGAGGAGTTCGAGGTGGAGGCCGGCATCCCCACCGTCGCCGAGGTGCCCGGCGACGGTGCCGTCTTCACCTCCACGCTGCCCGCCGGTCAGTACCTCGTCGCGCTGCACGAGGGGAGCCTCGACGGCTTGGCGGCCACCACCGACGAGCTACTGGCCCACACCGTGCGGTTCGACCGCGACGGCGACCGGTGGGGTGCGCGCGTCGAGACCTACTTCACCGACCCCGCGGTGGAGCCGGACCAGGGCAAGTGGAGGACGGAGGTGGCGATCCGCCTGGCCGGCTGAGCCAGGCAGCGGGCCGGAGTGGCGGCGACGAGTCCGGAGTGGCGGCGACGAGTCCGGAGTGGCGGCGACGAGTCCGGAGTGGCGGCGACGAGTCTGGCGTGGCGGCCGTGGGTGCGACATGAGCGGGGACGAGTGGCTGGCCCGGGCAGCTGCGACGGACCTGCGCTGGTCGCGAGCCTGCGGGCGTGGCGATGGGTCGACGGGGTCGGCTTGGTGCGGGGCGAGCAACGTCGAACGAGCAGCGCAAAGCCTGGATTCGGCACGGGCGCAGGGCGCGCAGCACGGGGCTGGCAAGGCTGACGGTGTCAGGCTGACCGCGTGAGGCTGACAGTCGAGAGGCCGGCGACGCAGTCCGGCGACGCGGTCCCGGCGATGCGGCGCTGACGGTGCGAGGCAGGCCGTGCGAAGCACGCGGTGCGAGGCAGGCGGCTGCCTTGCCAGGCCGAAGCCGGTTGCTGTCACCGGCTGCCCCACCGCTCCTCTGGGCGGTCCCAGCCACCCCGCGCGACGACGTCCTCCACGTCACCCACCCATCCGCCCAGCGCCCGAACCCAGCCCTCGACACGTATATGCCACTGTGGCTATATTGCCGCTATGGCATCTACATTTGCCGCTCTGGCCGACCCGAGCCGTCGCGACATCCTCGACCTGCTGCGCGACCGGGAGCAGCCGGTCGGCTACCTCGTCGACCGGCTGACGCTCGCCCAGCCGACCGTGTCGAAGCACCTCAAGGTGCTGCGGCAGGCCGGTCTGGTCGAGGTGCGCACGGACGCCCAACGGCGCTGGTACCGCGTCTCCCCCGGCCCGCTGGCGGAGATCGACGCGTGGCTCGCGCCCTACCGGCGGATGTGGGAGCAGAGCCTGGACGCACTGGAACGACGACTCGACGAGATCGAAGGGGAGTGACCCGTGGACGTCGAACTGCGGATGCTCGAGGGCAAGCCCGTCCTGCGCTTCGAGCGCGTGCTGCGGCACTCGCCGGAGAAGGTCTGGCGGGTCGTGAGCGATCCCGCCGAGATGCGGCACTGGTTCCCGGCCGAGGTCGTGATCGACGGGCGGACGCTGCGCTTCACGTTCCCCGACGCGGCTCCCGTCGACGCCGACGGAGGTGAGGGCGAGCTGCTCGAGCTCGACCCGCCGAAGGTGTTCGCCTTCCGCTGGGCGGGTGACGTGCTGCGCTTCGAGATCGTGCCGCGCGACGAGGGCTGCCTGCTGGTGTTCACGGCCGTGGTCAGCAGCAAGCTGTCGGTCGGGCGTGACGTGCCGGGCTGGATCACCTGCCTCGACGCGCTGGTGGCCCACGCCGACGGCGTGGAGTTCCAGCCGCCGGCGGAGTGGCTGTCGCGCATCGAGCACTACATCAGGGAGTTCCGCCTCGACGAGGGCACCGACGGGCCGGAGGGCGTGCGGTTCGTCCGCGACCTGGTGTGGGCGCCGCTCGACGACGTCTGGCAGCTCCTCACCGAAGGCACCGAGGACGCCGTGCCCGTCCGCGCCGCGCACCCCGGCCTGGACACGGGCAAGGTCACGAGGTCGGAGGCCCCGCGCCTGCTGGAGTACGAGTGGCTCCGGGACGGCGTGCCGAAGGGCGTCGTGCGCTGGGAGTTCGACCACGTGCCGTTGCAGGGCACCACGGTCGTGCTCACCCAGGAGAACGCGCACGGACCCGAGGCGCTCGCAGCGTGGCACGTGCACCTGGAGCTGTTCTTCGCCGCCACGCAGGGCGACGTCCGCTGCCCGTGGCCCGCGGACCGGGAGGAGGAACTGGCCCGGCGCTACGCCGGCAGCTGATCCAGTGTCGCGAACCGGTCGACGCCGATGCCGGTGATCAGCAGCCGCTCCTTGCGGTTGCCCGTGAGCCGCTGCGTCCAGTCGACGAACCCGCCGTCGCCGATCTCGACCCCGTCGCGGTACACCTTGAAGCACAGGCCCTGGTAGTAGCCGGTGTGCCGCGACGGGTCGGCGGGCAGGTCGCCGCGCACGACCTCGAACCGGGGGTCCAGCACGGTCACGCGCACCTCGACCTCGCCGCAGGCCTCGCGCAGGAACGCCACGTGCTCGGCGAGGTGCTGCCGCTCGAACGCGAGCGACCCGCGGTCGCGTCCGGCGGAGACCAGGGCGAACAGCGTGAAGTGCGCGAACCGTCCCTCGCCGCCGAAGAGCTGCGCCCGCACCACCCGCTGCACGGCGGCCAGCCGCACGTCGTCCGGCCCGGCCTGCCGGCGCACAGCGGCTTCCAGCGCGAGCGCGTTGGTCGGGTCGGCCGCGACCTCGGTGCCGCGCACGGTCGAGACCACGTTGTTCTGGTCCTGCTCGGCCACGGCGGAACAGGTGCCGAGCGGTGCCACGGGTGAGAGGCCCAGCACGGAGAACGCCGGTGGCACCGCGGCGAGCAGCTGGTCCTCGGCCGCGCGCAGCACTGCGAACGGCACGGCTGACGGCGCTACGAAGCGGTCGGACCGGTACTGCCTCAACACGGCCGGCCCCGACAGCCCCGAGGCGCGCCGCCGCATCAGCGCGAGCAGCACGCTGGTGAGGTCGCTTCCGGACAGTCCGGCGAGCCGGTCCAGCGCCTCTTCGCCGCCCAGCGACCGCAGCACGCGCGTCAACACACCCATGAGGTCCATGATCCGCGCGCGGGCCACCGGATTACGCGACCTCGACCTGGTGTGCGGCAGCGGTGGGTTCTGCGCAGGCGCGCGAGGACGCCGGAGCCACGGAACGGCATACGATCGACAATCCTCAGATTCACCCGGACGAAGACACGATGCGCAGCTTCCTGAGCGTGGGCAGCTACCAGCGCCTCATCGAGAACAAGGGCGAAGAAAGAGTCGCGGCGAAGATCCTGGCCGCCGCCGAGCCGCACAAAACCGCGGACGGGAAATACGTGTTCGCGAACAGGTACCTGTTGTCGATCTTCTGCACGTGATCAGGCCGCGTCGAGCAGCGCGAGACCGGCGCTGGTCAGTGCGGCGGGGCCTGGACCTGCGCTGATCAGGCCCGCGGTGCGCAGGCGCAGGCTCGCGAACTGGTCGGCGCAGCACAGTCCGTCGACGAGCAGAGAGCTCCCGGCGATCTCGCACCGGCCGTCGGCGACGGCTCTGAGAACTGCTCGGTCGCGCTGGGTGAGTGAGGCGTTCATCTTCTTCTCCTAGCGGTGAAGCGTCTACTTACTAATACGTCGAAGAAGAAGGCTTCGGTTCGACATCGTCACCGGAGAATTCCGCGCGGACTCCCAGCAGGCGCACGGCACGACCGTGGTCGAACCGGTCGAGCACCACCAGCGCGGCCGCGGCCAGCTCGTCGGCGGACGACGTCGGCGCGGGCAGCTTCATCAGGCGGACCTTCGTGAAGAACGGCACGAACCGCACCTTCACGCCCACGCGCACGACCGGTCGTCCTTCGACGGCCACGTCGGCCGCGACCTGGTAGGCCAGCGCCACCACCTCGCGGCGGACGTCCTCCAGGGACGTCAGGTCCTGCTGGAAGGTCTTCTCGTGCGAGCGGGACTTCACGACCCACGGCGTCGCGCTCACCGCGGTGTCGCCCGCGCCCTGGCCGAGCGAGCGGAAGTACGGGCCCATCCGCGGGCCGAACCGGGCCGCCAGGTCCGCCTCGGGGGCGCGGGCCAGGTCCGTCACGGTCACCAGCCCCATCTCGGCCAGCTTGCGCTCGGTCTTCGCGCCGACGCCCCAGAGCGCCGACGTCGGGCGGTGGCCCATCACCTCGACCCAGTTGTCCCTGGTCAGCACGTACACGCCGGCGGGCTTGCCGAACTCGGTCGCGATCTTGGCGCAGCTTGTTGTCGCCGATGCCGACCGAGCAGTGCAGGCCGGTCGACGCCAGCACCGCCTCCTGCAGCGATCGGGCCAGGGCCACCGGGTCGTCGACGGACGCGCCGACGAACGCCTCGTCCCAGCCCAGCACCTCGACGACCACGGGGAACGAGCGCAGCACGGCCATCACGTCCGCCGACGCCGCCTCGTACAGGGCGTGGTCGACGGGCAGGTAGACGGCGTCCGGGAGCTTCTTGAACGCGGTGCGCAGCGGCATGCCGGAGCGGACGCCGTGCGCACGCGCCTCGTAAGACGCGGTGGCCACGACCGCGCGCTCGGTCGGGTCGCCGTTGCCGCCCACCACCACGGGCTTGCCTCGCAACGACGGATCGCGCAGCACCTCGACAGCCGCGATGAACTGGTCGAGGTCCACGTGCAGGACCCGGTCCGCCATGCCGGCCAGAATAGATAATGGGGAGCATGAAGCGGTCGGCCGGAATCCTGCTGTTCAGACGAACCACCCAGCTGGAGGTGCTGCTGGGGCACATGGGAGGCCCGTTCTGGGCCCGCAAGGACGCGGGCGCGTGGTCCGTGCCGAAGGGCGAGTACACCGAGGACGAGACCCCGGAGGCGGCCGCCCGGCGCGAGTTCGAGGAAGAGCTGGGGCTGCCGGTGCCCGACGGCGAACTGGTGCCGCTGGGCGAGGCCAAGGGCTCCGGCAAGGTCATCACGGTGTGGGCGCTCGAGGGCGACCTCGACCCGGAGACCGTCACGCCCGGCACGTTCGAGATGGAGTGGCCGCCGAAGTCCGGGCAGAAGAAGACGTTCCCCGAGGTCGACCGCGTGCAGTGGTTCACCGTGGAGGAGGCGGGCGCGAAGATCGTCTCCGCGCAACGCCCCTTCCTCGAGCGCCTCACGGCCAGATAGCGGAGACCCATTCCGGGTGGTCGATGAACGGGTTCCGGTTGTGCTGGAAGCTGTCGAAGATCACCTGGTTGCGGCGCTTCTCGAACGCGTCCGGCGGGTCCTGCTGGCTCCACTGCTTCAGGACCGAGAGCTTGCCCATGTACGGCGCCGTGCCGTTGGACACCGAGTTGTTGAGCTCCAGGTTCACGTAGCCGTCGGTGCCCTCGTAGCGCACGGCCATGTAGAAGAGCATGCGCGCGACGTCGCCCTTCACGGCGTCGCGGGGCTCGAACGAGTCGCCGTCGGCGTAGCTGCCCGGCGCCTCGGAGACCGCGGAGCCGCCGTTGTCGAAGTCCAGGTTGCCGCGGGCGGAGTTGACCGACACGTCCTCGGGACGCAGGTGGTGCACGTCGGTGCCGGGACCGGTGGCGGTGCCGAAGTCACCGTGCGACTTGGCCCAGACGTGCTCGCGGTTCCAGTCGTTCACGCCGCCGCCGTTGGTCGACTTGGCCTGCGAACGGCCGCTGTAGAGCAGGATCACGTTGTTCGAGTTGGCCGGGTCCTGGTCGGTCGACTTCAGCGCGTCCCAGACCTGGTCGTAGCTCAGCTTCGTCTGGTTCTTGATGATGCCGTTCAACGCCGACTTCAGCGCCGCGCCGGTCTTGCCGCACGCGGCCGTGTAGTAGCTCTCGCACGACGAGGGCGGCGGCGTTGTCGTCGTGGTCGTCGTCGTGCTCGTCGGCGGTGTCGTGCCGGCGAACGCGAACGCCGTCGACGAGGTCAGGCCGGCGTGCGAGAAGTACGCGCTCAGCGCGCCCGTCACGTCGATCTGCCTGCCGAGCAGCGACGGGTTCGACCTCATCCCCCACTGCGCGCGGAACGCGGACGGGATCTGCACGTAGACCATGCTCGACGTGCTGGTCGTGGACGCCGAGTCGGCGAGCGCCAACGCGTAGTCGTTCGGGTAGTTCGAACGGATCACCGTCGTCGTGGCCGTCGGCTGGCCGACGACGTAGCCGCGGACCGTCGCCGAGGACCCGTTCTGCTGGCTGATCGCCTGGGCGACCGTCAGCGGAGCGGCGGCGGCCGCGCTGCTGGTCGCCCCGTACAGGCCGACCGCTGCCAGCAACCCGACGACTAACGCGAGTGGACTCCACCGTGCCATGAGCACTCCCCGATCGTGTGGATGTTTCCCACACGATCAGGGGACACGGTCAACGAATGGTTAACGCGCGGTCACGTCAACAGGACGACCTGACGTCGGTCAACGTCAAGTCCCCCGCACCGCCGAAGTCAGGACTTCCGCAGGTAGAGATCCCTCAGCAGGGAGATCTCGGCACCGTGGTGGATCACCTCGCGGTGGATGTGCAGCACGAGCGTCGCCATCGGCTCCGCCGCGAACGGACCCTCCGCCGGACCGACGGCAACCGAGAGGTCGGCTTTGCGCGCGCCGGCCATCCACGTCTCGTAAGCGTCGTCCAACTGCTTCAGCGCCTCATCGGCACCAGCAGCGAACTGCCAGGTCGCGTAGTCGGCCGGCGGACCGCCGAAGTGCGACGCCGACCGCATCGCGAACACGCCCACCGTCACGTGCGCCATCCGCCACGCGATGGTCGTGACCGGCGCGGGATCGGGCGGCGGGTACTCCCAGTCGATCCCGCCCGGCGGACGGACGGTCCACGTGTCGGGCACCGGCTCCCAGAAGTACTCGTCGTCGGTCAGGCCTTCGAGCCGTGGCCGCAACTGCGCCTTCCAGTGCCATTCGAGCTGGTCCGTCAACTGCTTGTTCCAGTCCATGCCGACGACCGTAGGACCGCACGCGGACAACCACTGTCCTGGAATCCATAAACCGAGCGCTCGGTCTAATATTGCTCCATGACGACGGTGCGCGAGGCGGCAGCGGTGAGGCACGGCATCTGGGTGCTCTGCCCGGCCGTCGGCGCCGCCGCGGCATGGGGACTGGCACTGGCGGCCGGCTGGGTCGCCACGCTCGCGTGGTTCCCCTTCCAGGGCGTGTTCGAGCTGGTCGCGGACATCCCGCAGCCGTGGTCGACCGTCGGGGCGCTGGCCCTCGGCATGATCGCGGGCGGGATCTTCGCGGTCTACTGGGCGAAGGAGATGCTCGCCGTCGAGGTCTCACCGGATCGTGTGACTCTCCAGCAGGACGACCGGATCCTCGGCTTCGAGCGGAACGAGGTCGAGTCGGCCTTCACCGACGGCAAGCAGCTCGTGCTGCTCTCGCCGCGGGGCACCGAACTGGCGAGGGAGACCTCCGGCCTGAGCGGCAGCGCACTCGAACGGGCCTTCACCGGCCAGGGCTACCGGTGGCGCGACGCCGACCCGTTCGCCGCGGACTTCCGGCTGTGGGTCGAGCACGCCCCGGAGCTCGCGCCGGAGGTCAACGCCCTGTTCACGGCCAGGAGGAAGGCCATCTCGAAGTACGAGCACGAGGAAGCCGCGGAACTGGCGCGGGAGATCCGCCGGCGGGCAGTCGCGGTGCGGGACGAGAAGAAGAGGCAGTACTACAGGTGCGCACGGTAGACCCGGTCAAGCACGCGGAGAAGAAGCGGCACATCACCGACACCGCGGCGGGCCTGTTCGCCCGCCAGGGGTTCGACCGCACCACCGTCGCGGACATCTGCCGGGCCGCCGGCATCAGCACCGGCAGCCTCTTCCACTACTTCCCCACCAAGCGGGCCGTCTTCCGGGAGATCTTCGAGCAGGACGGCGCGGACAACGCCGCGACGTTCGCCGAGGCCCGCGCGCTGAGCCCGTGGGACGGCGTCCTGCTCGTGGTCGACCACCTCTGCGCCCCCGCGCTGGACCGAGCGGTGGCGGGGCTCGTGCTGGAGATCGTGACGCAGGCGAGCCGCGACCCCGAGCTGTGGGAGCTGGTCGCCCGCAACGAGCAGGTCGTGCGCGACGAGCTGGCCGGCCTGCTGCACCGGGCCCACGACGCCGGGCAGATCGCGCTCCCGGTCAGCGCCACCACGGCCGCGACCTGGGTGCAGGGCCTCGTCGACGGCTTGTACGGCCGGCTGGTCGACCCGGACTTCGACGCGACCGAACAGGTGATGACCCTACGGCTGATCCTTTCGCGATTCGTGGGTGCTCCAGCACGATGAGGGCATGGCATACGACGTCGCTGCGGTCCGCGCTCACTTCCCCGCGTTGCGCGAGGGCGCCGCGCACTTCGACGGGCCGGGCGGCGCGCAGGTGCCCGACGTCGTCGGCGAGGCCGTCCGCGACACGCTGACCTCGGCGATCTCGAACCGCGGCTCCGTCACGGCCGCCGAGCGCCACGCCGAGGAGATCGTCCGCAGGGCCCGCACCACGATGGCGGAGTTCCTCAACGCGGGCAGCATCGTGTTCGGGCGCAGCATGACCCAGCTGACCTACGACTTCGCCCGCACGCTGTCGAAGAACTGGCGGCCGGGCGACGAGATCATCGTGACCCGGATCGACCACGACGCGAACATCCGGCCGTGGGTGCAGGCGGCGGAGGCGGCCAGGGCGACGGTGCGCTGGGCGCCGTTCGACCGCACGACCGGGGAGCTGCCCGTCGAAGCGGTGACGAACCTGCTGTCCGACCGCACCCGCGTCGTCGCGGTCACGGCCGCGTCGAACCTGCTCGGCACGCGGCCGGACATCGCGGAGATCACGAAGGCGGCGCACGAGATGGCGGCGTTCGTCTACGTCGACGGCGTGCACTACACGCCGCACGTCCCGGTCGACGTCGAGGCGTTGGACGCCGACTTCTTCGTGTGCTCGCCGTACAAGTTCCTCGGCCCGCACTTGGGCGTGCTGGCGGCCGCGCCGGAGCTGCTCGAGACGTTGCGGCCGGACAAGCTGCTGCCCTCGACCAACGCCGTGCCGGAGCGGTTCGAACTGGGCACGCTGCCCTACGAGCTGCTGGCGGGCACGACGGCGGCCGTCGAGTTCATGCGGTCCCTCGACGGGCTGGAGGAGCACGAACTGGCGTTGCGCGAGAAGCTGGAGACCGGGCTTCAGGAGCTCGGCGCGCGCATCTACAGCAAGGCGTCCTCGCGCACGCCGACCGTGCTGTTCTCGGTCGACGGGCTGGAACCGGCCGAGGTGTACCGCAGGCTCGGCGCGGAGGGCGTGAACGCGCCGGCGGGCCACTTCTACGCGATCGAGTGCTCGCGCTGGCTCGGCCTGGGCGACAAGGGCGCGGTGCGGGCGGGCATCGCCCCCTACACCGACGAGTCCGATGTGGACCGCCTGCTCAAGGCCGTGGCGCGGCTGAAGTAGCCGTCAGAGGAACAGGACGAGCCCGGCGTAGGCGATCCCGACGAACACGCTGATGTTGAGCCGCCGCGTCACGCGGTCGCCGTGGTGTTCCGAGACCAGCGACCGGGAACGGGCCCACATCAGCTTCTCGCCCGCCTGCTTGTCCGGCAGCTGCGGCGTCGTGAGCACGTCGCCGTGCGGGCCGAACGCGAGCATGAGCTGGGGTCCGGACCGACGCACGCCGTGCAGCTGCGCCCACGGCACGCGGTAGGTCCAGACACCGGTGTAGAGCACGACCGAGTTGTGGTCGAGGCGCAGCATCGGCTGGAACCGCGTGACCGCCGACAGCACGCACTGCACGCCGATCAGCCCCAGCACGATGAGGTCCGGGTAGTACTTCAGCCCGATCAGCGCACCGGCGGCGGCGAGCAGCAGCACCGCGCCCTCGGTGCGCCGGCGGTCCCCCGGCCACACCGCGTGCGGCAGGTCGACCGGTGTCCCCGCGGTGACCGGCTCGCCGGGCAGGTGTGCGCTGTGGACGGTGTGGCGCGGCCGGACCCTGCCGAGCGTGCTCGTCGCGACCACCTCGCCGTCGAGCAGCAGCGCGACCTGGCCGCCGTGGTGCCACTCGCCCGCGACGAGCACCTCCGCCGGGTCGAGCTGCACCGGCGGGTCCTCCTCGCCGCGCCAGACCCGGCCGAACTGTTCGGTGTCGTGGTAGAGCGGCTCCTCCAGGCCGAGGTCGGCGAGCGTGGTCACCGTGGCGACGTCGGCCTTGTCGTGGCGCAACAGGATGCGGCGCGGGCCGATCGGCACCGCCTGCACCCGCACGGCCTTCACCGGACCGCTCCACAGCGAGCGGCGGCGGCGTTCGCGGGCGGCGAGCATGACCGCGAAGAACACCGCGGCCCCGCCCAGGGTGAGCCACCAGGTGACGTCCTCGGGCTCGTTCTCCATCCGCACCCACGTGCCGTCGGCGAGCACCGGCACCGAGTCGCCGACCTGGTAGCTCTCCGGGGCGAGCGGCTCGAACCCGGCGCGCTGCTCGTCGGGCAGCTGCACCCACACCTCGTAGGCGTCCTTGATCTCGACGACCTCCGCCTGGACCCGGCTGGCCTTCGCGACGTGCCGCTCGATCTCGCTGTTGGTGAGGTCGTACTGGACGAACGTGAGGAACCCGAAGACGACCAGCAGCACGGCGACGATCCGCAGGACTCCCCGTTGCGGGGGCAGGTCCGGCAACGAGACGTTCGTGGCGCCCGCCGCCTCGTGCTGGTCCGCACGCGACCGCACGGTCCACGCCGCCACCACGGCGCACGCGGCGGCGTGCAGGCCGAACGCGACGTTGGACGCCGCACTGCCGTCGAGGACGAGGTCAAGCGCACCGAACAGCACGCCCATCCCACAGCCCGTGAGCACCCGCCCGAACAACAGCAGCAACGGCGTGGCCAGCAGCGGGACCACCGCGAGGGAGAACAGCGGGTCCGGCACGCACGGCTGGGCGGCCGTGCACGGAACGTCGTTCGCGCTCGCCGCGAAGTAGAAGGCGACGGCCCATCCCCCGACGAGCCCGACCTTGGTCACCCACCACGGAACCGCGGCCGCTCGCCAGCGCTGGAGGTCCACGGTCCGATCATGACACGTCCGTTGCTCCAAACGGCGCGCTTCACCCCTATCGGAACGGGTATCCGCACCTCACCCGATACGGAGGTGGAGACACAATGCTCGCCATCATCGCCGCTGTCTCGTTCGGTCTGGCGCTGATCCTGGACCTGGCCAAGGCAGGGCTCGGTGACGTCATCACCGGCAACACGCTGCTCCTGCTCGGCCTGCTCCTCCTCGCCCTGCACCTCGCCGGCGTGGGCACCGGCACACGGTCGTTCGGCTGGCGTCGCCGTGCCCGCAGGTAGTGACGTCGAGAGCCCCACCAAGCTGCCCAGAAGCGCTTGGTGGGGTGTTCTCAAACGAACGGTCACAGAGTTCAACGACGACAACCTGACCGACTGGGCCGCCGCGCTCACCTACTACGCGGTGCTCTCGCTCTTCCCCGGCATCATCGTGCTGACGTCCGTGCTCGCCCTGCTCGGCGACACGACGACGCAGGAGCTCATCAAGTACGTCGACGAGGTCGCGCCCGGCCAGGCCGGCGACCTGGTGAAGTCGTCCATCGAGGAACTGCAGAAAAGCCAGGACGCGGCCAGCCTGCTCGGCATCATCGGCCTGCTGACGGCGTTCTGGACGGCGTCGGGCTACCTCGGTGCGTTCATGCGCGCGTGCAACGCCGTCTACGACGTCGAGGAAGGCCGTCCGATCTGGAAGACGGTCCCGCTGCGGCTCGCCCTGACGCTCGGGTCGGTCGTGCTCGTGTCGCTCACGCTCGGCGCGCTGGTGCTGACCGGCGGGGTCGCGGACGCGGTCGGCGACGCCATCGGGCTCGGCGACACCGTCGTCACGGTCTGGGACGTCGTGAAGTGGCCGGTGATCCTGCTGCTGGTGAGCCTCGCGTTCGCGGTGCTCTACTGGGCGGCGCCGAACGTGCGGCAGCCGGGCTTCCGCTGGGTCACACCGGGCAGCCTGCTCGCCATCGTGCTGTGGGCGCTCGCGACCGTCGGGTTCGCGGTCTACGTGGCCAACTTCGCGTCGTACAACAAGACCTACGGCTCGCTCGGCGGTGTGATCGTCTTCCTGGTGTGGCTGTGGATCTCGAACATCGCGGTGCTGCTCGGCGCCGAGTTCGACGCGGAGCTCGAACGCGGCCGCCGGCTCGCGCGGGGTGAGCGGGACGCCTCACCCGAGCCGCGTGATCTCCCCGGGTAGCTCGGCCTCGACCGCGGTCCACACGCCGTCCGGGCCCGCCTCGACGCGCTCGCTCGTGTCGCCGGGGACGAGCACCCACAGCTGGTCGCGCTCCGCGAGCCACACCACGCCGATGCCGTCGGCGCGGGAGCTCGTGGCGTACTCGTAGGACTTGCGGAACACGTCACCGCCGTTGCGGTCGGTGACCCGCACCTCGCTCGCGCTCTCGGCGTGCGCGACGAACTTCCCGCTGGGCGAGTTCTTCGGCGCGCCGGGCCGGGCGAACCGGTCCCCGGACTCGCTGCCGCAGCTCGTGAGGGCGAGCACCAGGGCGACCAGCGCCGCCAGGGCCCTCATGGCCGGCCGATGCGGGAATTGCCGTGCGTCATACCGCCAAAGGTAGCTAGCGTGATCGTCCGTGTGGGACGTTCTCGAAAGCTTTTACGACTCTGTGCCCAGACCGGGATCTCGCGTCGAGGACCACGGCGAGCTGGTGCTGTTCGTCCAGGACGGCGACGGTTACCCGTTCTACGCGCGGCCCCGGTTCCCCGGTGGCAGGCCGGCGCTCGCCGACGTGCTCGCGGTGCGCGAACGGCAGCGCGAACTGGGCGTGCCCGAGGCGTTCGAGTGGGTGCACGAGACGACTCCCGGCCTGCACGACGTCGCGGTGGAAGCCGGTCTGGAGGTGCTCCGCGCGCCGTTACTGGTGCTCGACCCGCAGGGGCTGCCGGAGCCGCACCCGCACGTCCGCGTGCTCGGCACCCGGCCCGCCGAGGTGTCCGTGGTGGCAGAACTCGCGTTCTCCTCGCCGGGCACCGCCGCGGGCGAGACCGGTGCGGCGGAACGGGACGCGGCGCTCGCCGGAGCGACCCCGGAGGCAACGCGGCACCGGCACGCCGTCGCCGACCTGCCCGGTGAGGGCGTGCTCGCGGTCGGCACCGCGCAACGGGCGGGCGACGTCGTGGAGATCGTCGGCATCGGCACGTTGCCGGCCGCACGGCGGCGTGGTCTCGGCGGCGCGGTCACGGCCGCACTGGCGCGCGACGCGCTGAACCGGGGCGCGGAACTGGTGTTCCTGTCCGCGGGCAGTCCGGAGATCGCGCGCGTCTACGAACGGGTCGGGTTCCGCCGCGCCGGAACGGCCTGCATCGCGGCCCCTCCCGGCTGAACCGGACGAAATGCCTCGCGCGGCCCGCCCAGCGACTATCCTGCGGCCGTGATCAAGGACTTCGGGGCCGGGTTCGGACTGCTGCTGCGCGGGTTCGGGCTGGTGTTCAGCACGCCCAAACGAGTGCTCGTCGGGGCGCTGCCCGCGGTGATCACCGTCGTGCTGATGATCACCGGCTGGACGCTGCTGCTCGGCAACATCGACGCGATCGCGGGCTGGCTCACCGGCTTCGCGGACTCGTGGAGCGACACCTGGCGCACCACCGTCCGGATCGCCGTCGGGATCTCGGTGGTCGCGGCGCTGCTCGGGCTGAGCGTGCTGCTGTTCACCGCGATCACGCTGATGATCGGCGGCCCGTTCTACGAGTACATCTCCGAAGAGGTCGAGGACGAGCTCGGCGGCGTGCCCGGGACCGAGCAGGTCGGGTTCTGGCGCGGGTTCGCCGTGGGCCTGCGCGGCACGATCCTGCTGGTCGGCACGTCTATCCTGTTCGCGATCCCGCTGTTCCTCGGCGGCTTCATCCCCGTCGTCGGGCAGACGGTCGTGCCGGTGCTCGGCGTGTGCATCAACGCCTACCTGCTCGGCATCGAGCTGACCGGCATCCCGTTCACCCGCCGCGGCCGGTCGTTCAAGCAGCGCAGGCAGATCCTCGCGACGCGCCGGTCGATGGTGCTCGGGTTCGCCGTGCCCGCCTACCTGCTGTGCCTGATCCCGCTGGCCGCGCTGGTCGTGATCCCGGCGGCGATGGCGGGCGGCACGGTGCTGGCGCACCGCCTGCTCACCGCGGACCGCGCTACGGCGTGAACGGCAGCCAGGCCTGCTGCGCCAGACCACTGCGCGCGGTGACCTGCACGCCGTTCTCCGAGATCGACCACAGCTGGTCGCCGATCACGATGGTGCGCCGCTGACCGCCGCCGCGGTCGGCGCTCCCCGGCTCGACGATCTCCCCGCTGTCGCGCAACCGGTCCCCGTCGACCTTCAGCACCAGCGACGAGACCTCGTACCTCGCCCGGTGGCTCGAGATCGGGACGACGAGCGTGCCGTCCTGGGGCCAGTACAGGAACGCGTGCGGGTCGAACTGGGCCTCGGACCTCGTGCCCGGCAGGTGGTGCTGCGCGAGCCTGCGCGGCGCGGCGGGGTCGCTGACGTCGAACAGCGACACCTGCGTCCCGGTCGTGCGGCCCTGCTCGGTCGCCTCCTGCCCGATGCCGATCAGCCTGCCGTCGCCCGCGGGGTGCAGGTAGGCCGAGAAGCCGGTGATCTTCAGCTCACCCGTGACCCGGGGCCGCGCCGGGTCGGCGAGATCGAGCGTGTAGAGCGGGTCGGTCTGGCGGAACGTGACGACGTACCCCATGCGGCCGATGAACCGGACGCTGTAGATCCGTTCGTTCTTGCCGAGACCGCCGACCTGACCGACCTTCGTCAACGCGTTCCCCTCACGCCGCAACGTCGTGACAAAGCTCTCCGACGGGCGTGAGCGCGGCGCGACCTCCCCCGGCACCCGCCGGCAGCACGGGGTCGCGATGTCCGAAGTCGTGGCCACGCGCAGGATCCCGTCGTGCTCCGACAACGAGTACTGGTTCAGCAGCGTGCCGTTCACGTCACCGGACGCGACGTGCTTCGGCGGTCCCGCCTGGCTGATGTCGAACTGGTGGATCGCCGTCGAGGCCGGCGCCTGCACCGGTGGCCTGCCGGGCAGTTGCGGCAGCAGGCGGTGGTCGTCGGCGACGTAGAGGGAGCGGTCGGTGCCGTAGACGGTGTCGCCGTCGGCCACGATCGAGACGGGCTGCCCGGTGCCGAGCCGGCCGGACAGCTCGAACGTGAGCACCGTCAGCAACGAGGTCGCGCTCGGCGCCGCGGGGCGGCTGACGCTCGCGCAGTCGACCAGGGTGCCGCTCGACATGGCGCCGTTCTCGTTCAGCTCGTAGTGCGGCAGCCACGACGTGATGGGCTCGTTCTGCAGGATCTCCCTGTTGCGGCGCAGGGAACCCGCCTCGTTCGTCGTCTGGTCCGGGTACACCCACGGGATGCGCGGCTGCGAGCGGACGACGACGCGGGCGGTGCCGCCGATCTGGCGGGCGTCGAGGTAGGAGCCCTCGGTCCTGAGGCTGCTGATCTCCTTGAGCCCCTTGAGGTCCACGAGCACCAGCTCGGTGCCGGACTCGGGCGCGAACGACGGCCGGCCCTGCAGCGTCGACGGCCTCGCCATCGGCCCGGGGCTGTCGGTGACGACGAGCGCGCGGTCGCCGGACACCAGCAACTGCACGGCACGGCGCTCACCCAGGTCGACGGTGCCGGTGACGGCCTTGCTCGCGACGTCGACCAGGCGCACCTTGCCGTCGGCGATGGAGACGACGCGCTTCCCGTCCGTCTTCACGATGTCGGGCTCGTCGACACCCTGCTCGTGGACGTTGGTCGTCGAGTGGTCCTGCTGCTGCGCGGGCGGGGTGGCGGGCATCGCGTCGGGCACGCTCCTCTGCGCGACACCCGCGCTGGAGTCCGACGGCGAGCTCTCCATCGTGAGGATGTGTCCACCACCGACCCCGTACGCGGTCACGTACGGCGCCATGGCGCGGCGTAGTTCGGTGACCGCGTTGTCGCACGAGTCGAACGCCACGAGGCGCACCGGCCCGTGGTCCGCGATCGGTTGTGGCGCGAGGGTTTCGTCCCTCACCGCGGAGCTCACGCTCACTCCGGCGACGGCCAGCACGGCGGCACCGGCCAACAGCTTCTTGCCGTTCATGGTGGGAGGACGGAAGCGGAGCCGGGAAGGGTTGCCTCCTTCCCGGCATTCGCTCTTACAGCTGCGCCTGGATCTGCGCGGCGTAGGTGGAGACGCGCGAGTAGACGCCGGGGTAGCCGGCGGAGGCGCAGCCCTCGCCCCACGACGTGATGCCGATCAGCTTGCCGCCGGCGACGAGCGGGCCGCCGGAGTCGCCCTGGCAGGTGTCGGTGCCGCCCTGCGCGTACCCGGCGCAGACCATGTGCGTGGCGTTGAAGTCGCCGCCGTACGAGCTGGAGCAGCTGGAGCTGCTCGTCAGCGGCACGGTGGCGGTGAGCAGGTAGCGCGAGGCCGAACCGCCGGACGACGTCGTGCCCCAGCCGAGGATCCGCGAACTGGTGCCCGCGGCGTAGAGGCCGCTGTCCGCCGAGGTGGCGAACGGCAGCGGGGTCTGCGACAGGGCGCGGTCGAGGGTGAGCACCGAGACGTCGTAGCCCAGCGTCACGTCGCGGTAGCTCGGGTGGATCCAGATCTTCGTGACCCTGGCGACGGTGCCCGCGGTGGAGTTCTTGTCGTCACGTCCGGCCACGACGCGGACCGCGGACGCAGAGTCGCCCTCGGTGCAGTGCGCGGCGGTGACGACCTTGTTGGGAGCGACGAGCGTGCCGCCGCAGTACTGGAAGCCGCTGCTCGTGGCCAGGTAGACGACCCAGGGGTAGGTGGACGTGCTCGCGCGGGTGCCGCCGACGATCTGGGTGCCGAACTCGCCGTCGGGGGCGGGAGCCGCTTCGGCCGCGCTGACGCAGGCCATGGACAGCGTCGCCGCCGCCAGTGCCGCGCCGAGCAGTGACCGGAGGCGGTGCAGGGTTGCCGCCATGATCATCTCCTTCTTCTGTTGTACGCCCCCGGTGCAGGCCGGTGGCCTCTCAAGGAAGACACGACCGCGCGGAGACCGGGTAGGGCTGGTCCGCGTAGGCCATTCGGCCGTCCACTCGCGCGCGTGATTGGATCGACCGCGAACAACCCCGTTCCGAGAGGAAGTCTGTGATGGCCCCCACGAAGCCTGAGGTCGACCCGCACGACGGCCCGGCGCCCGCCGACCTGCTGATCGAGGACATCACCGTCGGCGAGGGCCCGGAGGCCACGGCAGGGCAGTTCGTGTCCGTCCACTACGTCGGCGTCTCGCACTCGACCGGTGAGCAGTTCGACGCGTCCTGGGACCGCGGCGAGGCGTTCCAGTTCCCGCTCGGCGGCGGCCGCGTCATCCAGGGCTGGGACCAGGGCGTCCAGGGCATGAAGGTCGGCGGCCGGCGCAAGCTGGTCATCCCGCCCCACCTGGGCTACGGCGAGCGCGGCGCCGGCGGCGTGATCAAGCCGAACGAGACCCTGATCTTCGTCGTCGACCTGCTCGGCGTGAACTAGTGGTGTGACCCGGAACATCGCCGGGTGGATTCGCGGTCGGACGGTCGCATCGTGGTGCCGCCCCCGCGCCCTCGTACTGGTGGTACGGGGGTGCGGGGG
>NZ_JBHXCW010000090.1:0-28954 GCF_042725365.1 Lentzea sp. NPDC060358
GCCGGCTCGTGGGCGGCGCGACCGGCAGGTTCGCCGGGTGGCAGGTGCTGGCCGGGCTCGCCGCGGTCACCGCGGCCGGAGTGCTCGCGGTCGCGGTCTTCGACGGAGCGGTCCCGGTCGTCGTCGGTGCGGCGCTGACCGTGTGCGGGTTCGCCGGCGGTCAGGCCGTACTGGTGGGCCTCGCGCCGGAACTGGTCGCCGCGCACGACCGCGACACCGCACAGGGGCTGCTCAGCTTCATGATCTTCCTCGGGGGCGGTGTCGGGCCGGCCGCCGTCGCGGGCCTGTCCGGCACCGCCGGGACGCCCGCGGCACTCGCCGTGCTCGCGGCACTGCCCCTGGCCGGGCTCGTGCTCAGCACCACCCGGCGCCCCGGTTCCGTGCCCGATCCGATCACGTCCCGTTGAGGAAGGGAGCTCCGCCGTGGTGGCCGAGCCGTTCGAGGTGAGCATCACCGACGCCGAGATCGCCGACCTGCGCGGCCGCCTGCGCAGGACGCGGTGGCCCGAGGCCGAACCGGTGGACGACTGGTCGCAGGGGGTGCCGCTGGCCTACGCGCAGGAGCTGTGCCGCACCTGGGCCGAGGACTACGACTTCGGGTTCGCGGCGAGGCTCAACGCGTATCCGCAGTTCCGCGACGTGGTCGACGGGCTGGGCATCCACTTCGTTCACGTCCGGTCGCCGGAACCGGACGCGTTCCCGCTGGTGCTCACGCACGGCTGGCCCGGCTCGGTCCTCGAGTTCCTGGACGTCCTCGGTCCGCTGACCGACCCGCGCACGCACGGCGGGGACCCGGCGGACGCGTTCCACGTGGTCGCGCCGTCGCTGCCCGGCTACGGCTGGAGCGACAAGCCGTCCACCACCGGGTGGGGTGTCCGCCGCACCGCCCGCGCCTGGGACGCGCTGATGGTCTCGCTGGGCTACGAAAGGTACGGCGCGCAGGGCGGCGACTGGGGTTCCGCGGTGTCCGGCGCGCTGGGCGAGGTGGCACCGGAGCGAGTCGCCGGGGTGCACGTGAACCTGGGCTCCGTGGCGCTGGGCACGTTCGCCGACCCGACACCCGCGGAACGGGAGAACCTGGCGGCCGAGGAGGAGTTCCGGCGCACCGGCCGGGGCTACTCGGCTCAGCAGGCCACCAGGCCGCAGACCCTCGGCTACGGCCTCACCGACTCCCCCGCCGGCCAGGCAGCCTGGATCGCCGAGAAGTTCTGGGCCTGGACCGACCACAACGGACTCCCCGAGGACGCCGTGCCGCGGCAGAAGATCCTCGACGAGATCTCGGTCTACTGGTTCACCGCGTCCGCCACGTCGTCGGCGCGCCTGTACTGGGAGAGCTTCGCCCGCTTCCGGGACGAGGTCACCGCCCCGTCCGGGCTGTCGGTGTACCCGCGTGACATCACCCGCCCGTCGCGGCGGGAGGCCGAGACGCGGTTCACGGACCTCCGCTGGTTCGAGGAGATGCCGCGAGGAGGCCACTTCGCCGCACTGGAGCAGCCGGAGTCCTTGGTGGACCAGGTCCGCGGCTTCTTCCGCCTCGTCCGCTGAGGTCCTGCCGGTGGCCGGCGCCTCGCTCGCTTCGGGCCAGTGCGTCAGGGGGTGATACCGGTCCGCCCGTCACTCGTGAAGATCGCCAGAGCACCCACTGCGACGTCGAACGCGTCCCTGAGCGCCACGATCCTGATCGCATGTTCCCGCACCTGGCCGTCCGCGAGCAGGACGGGGATGTCGAGGGTCGACTCCTTGAACGCCGAGTCCCCCATCGCGGCGCTGTACGCCTTTCGGTGGGCCGCTCGAAGGTGCTCGGGAATGATCAGTTCGAGCGACTGACCCAGTGCTTGCTCCTCGCTGTGGCCGAACAGCCTGGCGGCACCGTCGGACCAGAAGACGATCAAGTTGTCCGGGTCGGCCCGGATGATGGCGTGGTAGGACGCCTCGGACGGGCTCACGCTGCTCACGGAATGTCCTCCGATGCAGAGGTGCGGAGGGGCGACTGACGCCCCTGTCTATGTACCTATCGGTACACTCTTAGACATGGTCGCCGAGGTGTCAAGGGCGCCATCGCAGCACAACCAGGGTTCCCCACTTCGCCGATTGTACCGATACGTACATTAAATTGGTGATGCGCTCTCAGCGACGTGGCGGATCAAGCGGGTTCAGGCACCTGTGAGGTCGGCGCGGATCCTGGCCAGCGCCATGTCGAGGGCGATCTCCATGCTGCGCGCGTCTTTCCTGACCTGCGACAGCAGGTAGCCTCCCTGCAGGGCCGCCAGAAGTCCGGCCGCGAGTTCCGCCGGGTTCGCCTCGGAGCGCAGTTCGCCGGACTCCCGCATCCGCTCGAGTCCGGCGCGGAGTGCGCCCTCCCACCGGTCGAACCCGGCCTCCAGACCCCTTCTGGCGCTGTCCGAGGAGTCGGAGAGCTCACTCGCCAGCGAGCCGACCTGGCAACCGTGGGCGCCTTTGCGGCCACGAACGCCGGCGACGACGGCGTCGCGCCAGCGCTCGAAACCCCGCATCGAGTGCAGGTCGTCGAAGAAGGGCGCTTGCACGGCGAGCACACGCTCCACCTGCGCCTGCACCACCGCGTCGACGAGTTCGGTCTTGTCGGCGAAGTAGTGGTAGACCTGCGACTTGCCGGTCCCGCTCGCCTCGATGACGTGGTCGACGCTCGTGAACTCGACGCCTTGCGTGTGCATGAGGTCGGCCGCGGCCTCGATGATGCGCTGACGGGTGGCAGCGCCTTTCGCCGTCAGCCGGCGCGGTTTCGCCGACGACTGCTGCTCACTCATGCGACCTCCCTCGTCCGGGCCACACCTGCGCGACCGTCGGAGGGAAACGCTCAGGTTCCGCGGGTGACCGTACACCGCAGCGACGATCGTCCTGATCTCCGTTCCCCTGAAGGCGTGGCGGCGCTTCGCGAGCAGCGGTCACCGGGTGCCGACCGCCTCGTCGAGGAAGCCGCCGGACTGGTGGCGCCACAGCTTCGCGTAGGTCCCGTCGACGTCGAGCAGTTCGGCGTGGGTGCCTTGCTCGACGATCGCGCCCCGGTCGAGCACGATCAGCCGGTCCATCCGCACGACCGTGCTCAGCCGGTGCGCCACGACGATCGCGGTGCGGCCTTCCATGAGCCGCCACAGCGCTTCCTGGACCAGCATCTCGCTCTCCGAGTCCAGTGCGCTGGTCGCCTCGTCCAGCAGCAGGATCGGCGCGTCGCGCAGGATGGCGCGGGCCAGCGCGACCCGCTGCCGCTGACCGCCGGACAGCTTGACGCCGCGTTCGCCGACCACCGTGTCGAGCCCGTCGGGCAACGCCTCCACGAACTCCGTCACGTGCGCGGCCCGCGCGGCGCGGTGGATCTCGGCGTCGGTCGCGCCCGGCCGGGCGAACGCGATGTTCTCGCGCAGCGTCCGGTGGAACATGGCGGGGTCCTGGGGCACGTACCCGATCAGGCCGCGCAGGTCGGCCTGGCTCAGCCGGGCGATGTCCTGGCCGCCGATGAGGATGCGCCCCCGGTCGACGTCCATCAGCCTCAGGAGCAGGCGGGTGAGCGTGGTCTTGCCGCCGCCGGAGCGGCCGACGAGCCCCATCCGGGTGCCCGCCGGGATGTCCAGGTCGAGCCCGTCGAACAGCGGCTCGCCGCCGGCGTGCGCGAACACGACGTCGTCGAACCGGACCCGGGAATCGCTCACGCGCACCGGTTCCGGGTGCTCCGGGTCGAGCACGGTCGGCGGGTCGAGCAGCAGCCCGGTGAACTGGGCCGCCTCGGTGAGCGCGCTCTCCACCTGCCGGTAGATGTGGTTGAACTCGAACATGATCCGCGTCGCGTTGCCGAAGTAGGCGAACGTCACCACGATCGCCTCCACGCCGAGCCCGTCGCTGACCGCGATCGCGACCACGAGGCCGAGGACGTTGGTGAGCACGGACAGCGGCGCGATCACGGTGTCGATGCGCAGGTTGCCGTAGTCCCAGGACTTCAGGGCGAGCACGCGCTGCTTGGCGGCGCGGGTCCGGTGCTCCGCGCTCTCGCGCCGTTCGGCGGCGAACGCCCGCACCGTCTCCATGTTCGTGAGCGTGTCGGCGACGTGGCCGGACACCTCGGCGATGGCCGCCTCGCGCTGGTCGACGAGCCGCTGGCGGTGGCGGATGAGCGGTGCGACCACGCATCCCGTGAGCAGGATCAGGCCGGCCAGCACCGCGACGAGTGCCGGGTGGTAGCTCCACAGCACGACGCACGCGAAACCCAGCGGGATGACGTTGGCGAAGATCTTGAACGCGAGTGCGTCCACGAAGTTCTCGAAGCGGTACGCGAAGCTCAGCACCCGTTTCGTGAGCGACCCGGCGAAGTTGTCGTGGAAGAACGCCGCGTCCTTGCCCAGCAGCTCGTCCACCGCCAGCGCGGACAGCCTCTCGATCCCACGGCCGTCCACGCGGTTGAGGCAGTGGATTCCAATGCGCCACAACAGTTCCGAGAGCAGCATGAAACCGCCGAAGGCGAGCACGTAGGGCAGGACGGCGCCAAGGCTCGTGCCGCCACCACTCGCGAATTTCCCCACGAGCCCGCCCACCGCCAACGGCGCGAGGTAGAGCTGGCACGTGACACCCAGGGCGGGCAGGACGAGTGCGCCAGCGGTCATGACCCCGTGGCGCCGCAGTTCCCTGCCGTACAAGCGCAAGGCGAGCAGCACCGCGTTCTCGCGGACGGGTTTTCGCGGCTCCGGCACGACCATCCGACCCCCTCCGGACATCTCGGCTTCTTCATGCTGCCGCAGAAAACCTCGCGGCGGCGATCGAATATCGCCGATGTCCGGAGCGGGCCGTGGTTCCGCGGACGCGCTCAGCGCAGGAAGTGGGCCAGGCCTTCCAGGTCGTCGGTGTTGATGTGGTCGACGCCGGCCGCGACGAGCTCCCGCCAGACCGAGTCCCGCTCGGGCCCCGGTACGTCCGGGGTGGCCCAGAACCGCACCCGCTGCCCGGCCCGGTGCGCGGTCCGCACGATCGCCCGCAGCTCGGCTCGCTCGTCCGCGGGCATCGGGCCGGCGCCGGTCCACGAGAACAGCTTGGTCCAGTTGTCGGACACCAGCGGGGTCAGCCGCGCGTCCGAGCCCGGTCCCAGGTCGGTCGTGTCGACGATCCGGCCGTCGTAGAAAGCGACCCTCGTGCGCTGCGCCTCCATCGTGGCGCGGGGCCGGTTCCCGGACACGACTGCGGTCACCGGGCCGTGCCACACCCGTCCGAACGCGTACCTGGTCCACAGGAACGCGTACTTCGGGCTGCGCAGGAGTTCGTCCAGCGCCGCGTAGGTCGACTCGCCCTCGGTCTTGATGTCGATCAGGAGCTGGAAGTCGCGAAAGCCGGGATAGACGCCATGATTGCGCAGAACCCGTTCCCGCAAGGGATCCAGGTACAGCGACCGCAAGGTGCGCGACGGGTCGAGGTCCTCCGGGTCGTGCGCGACGAGCAACTCGTCGCCGACGAGGTAGATGTCGGCCTCCACACTGGTGAAGCCCTCGGCCAGTGCGTCGAAGAGCGGGCGGGTGTGTTCGTAGTCGTTGTGCGCGTGAGCCCGGGCGAGCGGGCGGACGCGGTCGTGGTCAGGCGCGGCGGTCGCCGGTACGGCACCGGCGACCAAACCTAGAACGGCGAGCAGGACCAGCAGGGAGCGACCCACGGTGCACCTCCGAAGTCAGGGCGCCGCCACGGTAGAGCACGCGGTGGAACCCGACGTGAACATCGGCACGCCTGTCCGTGACCTCCGGAGTGACGACGTGCCGGCGACTCACGCGGGGCCCGGCTTGCGCGGGGGCTGGAGGTGGGTGCGCCGGCCGTCGTGGTCGAGGATGACGAGGATCTCGACCGGATCGCCGTGGGCTTTGATCGCGTGCGGGATCATCGTGGAGAACTCGGCGGCTTGGCCGGTCTCGACGCGGATGACGCGGTCGCCGAGGATCAGCGCGACCGTTCCCGACAGCACGGTGAACCATTCCCGGCCGGGGTGAACGCCGAGCTGGTCCGCGTCCTGTCCGCGGGGCTGGTCGGTGATGCGCATCTTGGCGACCGTGACGCCCGCGGGCGCCGATCCGCGGCTGAGCAGCCAGGTGGTCAGCCCGCGGTGCTCGTCGCGCTCGGGCCTGATCACGACGTCGTCGTCGTTGACGGTCTCCACGAGCTGGTCGATGGTGGCGCCCAGGGCCCTCGCCAGTGAGCTCAGCTGGTCCAGGCTGAGGCGTTGCCGGCCGGTCTCGATGCGGCTGAGCCCGGACGGGCTGAGGTGGGCGCGCTCGGCGAGGTTGTCCAGGGACCAGCCCTTCGCCAGCCGCAGGCTCCGGATACGCAGGCGGACGATGTTGTCCAGGTCACCTTCTTGCGTCATATGCAAGAACTTATCCGACTCGTGCAAGTCAGCCCTACTGTCGAGGTGTGAACACCACCGAGCACGATCACCACGACCACGGCGCTATGGCCGAACTGCTGGACCTGGACGCCGACGTCCTGCACTCCTACCTCGCCGAGCTGCTGGACTGGCTGGCCGGACTGTCCGACGCCGAACCCCGCCGCATCGTCGACCTCGGCAGCGGAACCGGCACCGGCTCCCTCGCCCTCGCACGGCGCTTCGCCCAGGCCTCCGTCACGGCCCTGGACGTCTCGCGGCAGATGCTTCACCGGCTCGCGGAGAACGCGTCCGCGGCAGGTGTGACGCATCGAGTCCGGGGCCTGCTGGCGGACCTCGACGAGGACTGGCCCGACCTGGAGCGCGGCGACCTGGTGTGGGCGGCCTCCTCGCTGCACCACATGGCCGACCCCGGCCGCACGCTCGCCGGGGCGTTCGCGAACCTCCGGCCGGGAGGCCTGCTGGCAGTGACCGAGATGGACTTCTTCCCGCGGTTCCTCCCGGACGACCTCGGCGCCGGCCTCGAAGCCCGAGTTCACGCCGCGCTGAACCCGCACCCGCCCGTCGACTGGGCTCCGCACCTCGTGCGCGCGGGGTTCACCCTGGAAGCCGTACGGCCGTTCGTCGTCGACCTGCCCGCTCCTTTGCCGACGGCCACGGCCCGGTACGCGCAGGTTTGCCTGCGGCAGCAGCGTTCGCACGTCGGCGGCCGACTGTCCGATGAGGACCTGGCAGCGCTCGACGCGCTCGTCGACGGCGACAACCCGCGCAGCGTCCTGCGCCGCACCGACCTCACCGTCCGCACCACCCGCACGACGTGGGCGGCCCGGCGTCGGTGAAGCGGTCCCAGAACATCGCACCCGGTTGCCGTTCGAGCCCGGCGTCGTCAGCCGCCGGTGCGACCGCGGAAGTCCTCGATGTCCGCCCGGAGGTCCGCGTCGGGTGCTTCCACAGCACCCGCGATTCGTTCGAGCCGGGCCCGTTCGGTGGGACGGGCCGACCAGCGCGAGTCGGGCACCCTCAAGACCGCGGAAAGGACGTCGCCCGGGTACAGGTCGCCCTCGAGCAGCGGGTCCTCCTCCAGCAGGGTCAACGCACGCGGCACCAGGACCGCGAGCCCTTCTCGCTGGCCGAGGAGAAGGCGGAGGTCCTCGGGGGTCAGCTCGCGGAGCGGAATGCGGCGCAGTCGGTAGGCCGTCGCCACCAGGTGCGTCGCGTCGGGAGGCGGATCACCCCACCGGGACTCCTCGATCTGCTCCAGTGAAAGGTCTTCCGGTCGGCTGTCGACCACTCGTGGTGCCTCTCTCGCGCAGACGGCTCGACGGTACCAGTCGATCACCTCGTTGCCGCGGGACCAAACAGGCCGTTCCGGCGTTTCAAACCTGGATATCGACCCCGATCGTGCGATCGCCGCCCACTGGTCCGCCGCGTGAGCGGAAGTTACGTTGGCAGGAGCTCGTGTTCCTTGCCCAGGCTCCTGAAGGGTGCACCGGTGTCGAGCAGGTTCGTTGCCATTGCCCCGTTCGAGCGAGAGCACGTTTCTCAGTCCGCACTGGTACCTGTCGCAGCACTACGCCCGGCGTTCGCGATCCGCAGTTCGGGTGAGGACGAGGACCACGTCCGCGTTCTCTCAGCGGTCGAGGCGCGACTTCCGCCCATCGTCGTGCATCGCGAGACGATGCGTGTTCTCGACGGGATGCACCGGCTGCGGGCGGCCCAGTTGCGTGGAGCCACGCACGTCGAGGTGTGTTATTTCACCGGGTGCGAGTCGGACGCGTTCGTCGTCGCGGTCTCCGGCAACGTCGCTCACGGTCTCCCGCTCTCGCTCGACGACCGGCGCGTGGCGGCGAGGCGGATCATCGAATCGCATCCGGCTTGGTCGGATCGGTACATCGCCGACGTGTCGGGTCTCGCCGCGAAAACGGTCGCTTCGCTGCGGTCCGAGGCGTCCGCGGACGGCTCGCCGCTGCGGGTGGGCAGGGACGGCCGGGCGCGCCCGCTCGACGCGGTGCGGGGGCGCAGCCTGGCGTACCAGATCATGAAGGCGAACCCGGCGGCCTCGCTGCGCCGGATCGCGTCCGAAGCCGGCATCTCCCTGTCCACCGCGAGCGATGTGCGGCAACGCCTTCAGCGCGGCGATCATCCGGTTCCCGATCGGCACAGACCGGACCTCGAGGCGGTGCAGGAGCGGGAGTCCCCGGTGGCGGAGGTGGTGCGGGGTCGCGCCCAGCTGTGGCAGCACCTCAGGCACGACCCCTCGCTGCGGCTGACGGACACCGGGCGCTCGCTGATCCGCAGGCTGGCGGCTCAGGAGCAGTGCCTGCGGGACCTGGGCGAGCTCCTGCGCTCCGCCCCCGCGCACTGCGCGCCCTTCCTCTCCGAACTCGTGCGGGGCTTCGCCGACGACTGAGCCAGGTTCGCGGACTCGGTGGAACGCCAGGCGCGGGACCCGGCCTGAGCGGAACCATCACCGCCGCCCGGCGGTGTGTTCGACCGCGGAAGTTCGCCGGTCCGACGGTCGCACGCAGGCCTGCACGGACTCGTGGAGCACGGCGAGCCCGCGTTCAAGCTCGCCCTCCGACGCGGTCAGCGGGGGCAACAGCTTCAGCACGGACTCGTCGCGGCCGGACGTCTCGACCAGCAGTCCCCGCTCGAACGCCGCCTGGCGCACGGCGGCGGCCTGCTGTGCGCGGGGCAGCACGAGCGCGTGCACGAGTCCGCGTCCCCTCGTGAGAAGCCCGTGCTCGGCGGCTGTCCGGGCCAGCGCGGACGCGACGAGCTCCCCCTTGTCCTGCGTGCCGAGTTCGAACTCGTCGTCGGTCCAGTACGTCCTCAGGGCGGCCGCCGCCGTGACGAAGGCGGCGTTGTTGCCGCGGAACGTGCCGTTGTGCTCGCCCGGCTCCCAGACGTCCAGTGCGGGACGCAGGAGGGTCAGTGCCATCGGCAGGCCGAAGCCGCTGATGGACTTGGACACGCAGATGATGTCGGGGACGATTCCCGACTCCTCGAACCCGAAGAACGAGCCGGTGCGGCCGCACCCCGTCTGCACCTCGTCCGCGATGAGCAGCACGGACCTCTCGCGGCACATCCGGGCGAGGCCGCGCAGCCACTCGGGACGTGCCGACGAGACGCCGCCTTCGCACTGGACGGTCTCGACGATCACCGCCGCCGGCAGGTCCGCGCCGGCGTGGTCGAGCTGCCACGCGACGAGGCCGAGGTCTACCGGGCCGCGACCGCGGTCGTAGGGCAGGCGGACGGTCTGGCCGAGCAGGGCGCTGGGCACGCGGGCGGCACGATCCCGGTCGGTGACTGCCAGCGCTCCGAGCGACATCCCGTGGAAACCGCGGACGAAACTGGCGACGGTGTCGCGGCCGGTGACCTTGCGGGCGAGTTTCAGCGCCGCTTCGACGGAATTGACGCCGGTCGACCCGGTGAACTGCACGCGGTGGTCGAGTCCGCGCGGAACGAGAACCACGTCCCTGAAGATCTCCAGGAATTCGCGTTTCGCGACCGTGCGCATGTCCAGGCCGTGCGTAATGCCGTCCGCCGCCAGGTGCTCCATCAGCGGGCTTTTCAACGCCGGGTTGTTGTGGCCGTAGTTGAGCGCGCCGGCACCGGCGAAGAAGTCCAGGTAGGGCCGCCCGTCCTCGTCGTGCAGCCAGCTCCCCGACGCGGTCGCGAACACGGCGGGCCAACTGCGGCAGTAGCTCCTGACTTCGGATTCCGTCGTGGCGAAGACGTCCATTTCTCCCCGATCGTGGTGCACTCGGGTCCTGTACCACCAGTCCCGATCACCAATGCTCAAACGATTCACCCCGATAACCCGAACACTTGACGACATGCGGAGAACACGCCAATTCTGGCGTTGTGTCGTCGAAGAGCGTGTGCAGCGAAGTGACGAGTTCTTTCGGTGTCAAAGGCCTGGACGAGCTGACCGCCGTGACCCTGCACGCTCTGCGCCTGGGCGCGGGCAAGAGGAACGGGCCGCTGCCCCGCGGAGGCCCCGAAGAACTGCGCGGTGTCGTGCTCCGCGATCTCGGGGCGGTGTTGCCCGAGGTGGGTACGACCGAGGCGGAGGCGGTGGGCGCGCTGACCGCGCTGACCGCCGCCGGCTCCGCCGATCCCGCCGATCCGGCCTGCGCGGGGCATCTGCACTGCCCGCCGCTGGCCGTCGCGGTCGTCGCCGACCTCGCCGTCTCCGCGCTCAACCAGTCCGTCGACTCCTGGGACCAGGGACCGGCCGCCACGTGGATCGAACTGGCCGTGCTGCGGGAGCTCGCGGCCCTGGCGGGGTTCCCGCCCGACACCGCGGCGGGCACGGAGTCCAACCTGATGGGCCTGCTGCTCGCCCAGGAATCGGCTCGCGGCGGGCAGCACGTCGTGCTGTGCTCGGAGCAGGCGCACTTCTCCGTCTGGCGCGCCTGCTCGACGCTCGGCATCGGCGACGGCGCCGTCATCGCCGCGGGCACTGACGGCGATCACCGCATGAGCGTCCCCGCACTGCGCACAGCGCTGCACGAAGCGACTGCAGGCGGAAGACAACCCGTTGCGATCGTGGCGACCGCGGGCACGACGGACCTCGGCGCCATCGATCCGTTGCCGGAGATCGCGGAACTCGCGCGAGAGCACGGAGTCTGGTTGCACGTCGACGCGTCCTACGGCGGTGGAGCGCTGTTCTCGCAACGGCACGGCCGCAAGCTCGACGGCCTCGCCCGAGCCGATTCGGTGGCGCTCGACCTGCACAAGCTGGGCTGGCTGCCGGTGCCCGCCGGGGTGTTCCTCGCCGCCGACCGGAGGAGTTTCGGCTCCCTGGAACGGGAAGTCGCCTACCTCAACCTGGCCGACGACGTTGCCCGTACGATCGCGGCCCACTCCGACCTGCTGTTGCGGGCGGAGCCGGCACTGACGACGGTCGTCCTCCGCTACGCGCCGGCCGGGTTCGCCGATCTCAACGAACTGAACGCCCGGTTGCGCCGCGACCTGCTGCAGTCGGGCAGGGCCGTGGTCGGGCGGACCGAGTTCGACGGCGTGGTCTGGCTGAAACTCACCCTGCTCAAGCCCCGCACGACGGAGGCGGAGGTCGAGCAACTGCTGGACCTGGTGGTGTCCACCGGGGCGCAGGTGCGGCCGTGACCGCCGTGGAGCGGTGCGACGTGCTCGGCGTCGGCATCGGCCCGTTCAACCTGGCGCTGGCCGCGCTGGCGGAGCCCCTGCACGCGCTGGGACTGGTGTGCGTGGACCGGAAACCCGAGTTCACCTGGCACCCCGGCCTGCTCATCGACGGCGCGACGCTCCAGGTCCCGTTCCTCGCCGACCTGACCACCATGGTGGACCCCACCAGCAGGTGGTCCTACCTGTCGTACCTGCGCGAGCACGACCGGCTCTTCCCGTTCTACTTCTCGGAGCGCTTCCGGATCACCCGGCGCGACTACGTGCGGTACTGCGCCTGGGTCGCGCGGTCGCTGCGGTCCTGCCGGTTCGGGCTGAACGTGGACACCGTGCGGTGGGACGAGCGGGAGAACGCCTTCGAGATCGGCATGTCCACAGAGGACGGGACTTCCGGTGCTCGCGTCCTCGCCTCGCACGTGGTGCTGGGAGTGGGGACTCGGCCGTTCGTCCCGCACGACCTGCGGCCGTGCCTCGGTGACGCCGTCCTGCACGCGTCCGACTACCTGGACCACCGCGGCGCCCTTCTCGGCGAGCGCGACGTCACCGTGATCGGGTCCGGCCAGTCGGGCGCGGAGGTGTTCCTCGACCTGCTCAGGTCGGCGCCCACCGGCACGCGCCTGCGGTGGATCACCCGCACCCCGGCGTTCCAGCCCATGGAGTACTCGAAGCTGGGGCTTGAGCACTTCACGCCCGACCACACGAGGTACTTCCACGCCCTCCCGGCCGGTGAGCGCGACTCGTTGCTGGCAACGCAGGGCCGGCTGCACAAGGCGATCAGCGCGGAGACCATCGCCGACATCCACGACCTGCTGCACGACCGCCTGGCCGAAGGCGTTCCCGTCGACGCGGTGCTGCTTCCCGGGGTGGAGGTGCTCGAAGCCGCACACACCGGCTCGGGGGTGGTCCTGCGGTGCCGCCACGCGCGGCAGGGAACGGAGACCACGGTGCGCACCGGCAAGGTCGTCCTCGCCACCGGGTACGCCGCGGAACGCCCCTCCTTCCTGGAACCGCTCGAGAAGTGGCTCCTGCCCGACCCGCGGGGCCGGACCGAGGTGGACGAGGACTACCGGGTCGCCCTCGACCCGGTGGTGACCGGCGGCCTGTACGTCCAGAACGCCGAACTGCACACCCACGGTGTCGGCGCACCCGATCTCGGGCTGGGCGCGCACCGGGCCGCGACGATCCTCAACGCGATCACCGGAACCCAGGTCTACCGGCTGCCCGCACGGACCGCCTTCACGACGTTCGGCCTGCGCTGACGGAGAGATGTGAGCGCTCGAACACCATGAGCGCGGCGGACTTCTCGGGCAACGCTAGCTCGTCGTGCCAGGTGAACCCGGCCGCGGTGAACGCCTTGACGGACGCCTCGTTGCGCACGTCCGGTTCGGCGAGCACCCGTGAGCACAGCGGATCGCCCGCGAGCAGCGCGGTCGCCAGGTCTCGCAGCAACCGGCGGCCGAGCCCTCCGCCGCACCGGCCGGGGTCGCCGATCGCCAGGTGCACGCCGAGGTCGTGCGGGCGCGCGCTCGTGAAGCCCGCCAAGCGATCCCGTTGAACGCGGTAGACCTCCACGTAGGCGACCGTGACACCGTCCGACGACACGAGGCAGGGCCGGGAGTGGTCACCGGCGAGTTGCCCGAGCAGTGCGGCCCGCCAGCGCTCCAGGGGCCAGTCCTGCTGCCAGTACCGTTCGACGTGCGGCCGGGACATCCACGACCGGACCAGCTCCGCGTCCGCTCCCCCGGCGTCCACCGGCCGGATCGACCAGGGCTCCGGCAGCTCGGGAACCACGGGTGCGGGTGACAGCAACGGGTTCGCGATCCGCACGTACACCGACTGCTCGTCGAGCGACCCCTGCAGCTCGTCCATCCCGTGCGCACGGGTCAGCAGGTTCGCCTTGCACCGCAAGGCGGGCTCGGTGAGCAGCGTCCGGGCGGGACCCGACGGGTGGTCCGACTCCCTTTCGGCGAGCCAGTCCGCTGCCACGCCCAGCAACGCCTCCTCGTCGGCCAGCCGCTGGAAACCCATGGCGCCGATGAGCCCCAGCAGGTTGTTGATGCCGACGTAGTAGACGAGGCGCTCGGAGACCAGTTCCTCGGTGCAGTAGGTGCCGAGCGAGCGTCCGGCGTCGGGCATCCACGGGCGCAACGCGTCGCTGCGTCCCTCGGCGAAGTAGAAACCCTGGTTGTCCCGGTACCTCCCGCCACACGGCCAGCCCTGGTGGTCCAGGACCACCAACGTGTTCTGGTGGTGCGCCTCCAGACCGAGCCCGTACCGGGCGTGCAGGTCGAACACCGGCAGCAGCACCTCGTCCAGGTACCGCCGCAGCCATCGTGCCGCGACGTCGGCCACCGGCCTGTCCCCCGCCGCTGCCAGGCCTTCGACCAGCAACGCCAGCTGCGAACGGCTCCCCGGCTGGTCGGGCCGCGGGTCGACCAGCCCGGCGACGCAGGCGGTGGTGGTGTCCCGGCCGAACGGGTTGTCCCGGACGACCACGTCGAGTCCGGTCAGCTCCCCCGCCGGGGACCGTCCGACCGCGAGCCACGCGGGATCCCGCACGATGTCGAACCGGGGGTGCAGCGCGGCGACCTCGTCCGCGAAGCCCGCCCGCAGCATCCGCTGCACCGCGATGCCCCGCCGCAACTCCACGTCGAGGTTCTTCCGCCTGGAGTTGGTAATCCGCAGTCCCAGCGACAGCTTGAGCATGACCGGGGCGTCGGGCCGGTACACCGTGCGCACGGAGGAGGTGGGCGACCAGCGTGGGCCAGCCGGGCCGAGCGGCGTCAGCAGCCCGCTCTCGAGCAGCCGCCGGACGGCCGGTCGCTCGAGCAGGTCGCGTGCCTGCCACGGATGGGCCGGCACCAGCACATCACCGTCCGGTGTTCCGGTGATGCCGGAGAGCGCGGCCATGAGATCGGGCAGTGGCTCGTCCCGCGCCGAGTCGTGGGCGACCACCTCGGGCCGTACGGCGAACCAGTGCAGCGGGAAGTCGCCACGGGTCTCCGGGGAGAACCGCCGGGCGTCGGCGTCCGAAAGCCCGCCCCGGCTCTTCGGAGCGGGGTGCAGCGGATGCCCGAGGATCAGCGCCTGTTCGGCTTCCAGGAACGACGGCGGCCCGCCGCGCTCCTCCCGCACGCGCAGCTGCAGGGCGAGCTGCTCCACCGACTCGGCGACCCGGTCGGCGAGCGAGTCGTCCACCTCCGCGACACCGGTCTCCCCCAGCAGGAGCACGGCGAGCCGGCGCGCGGCGACCGGCCACCCGCCAGCGGTCCGCACCTCACCGAACTCGTGGATCCCGGCCTGCGACCAGTGGACGACCTCGGCCTCCACGTCCTCGCCGCTCAAGGACAGGCGCAGCACACCGTCCGCGGGCCTGGGGACCCCCGTCTCGCGAACCCAGCAGCGGAGGAGGTTCTGGGCGGACAACCGGTCAGCTATGTCGATCATGCGGTTCGTCCTGCTCCTCGCATCCGTCCGGGCACGGCCGATCCGGTTGTACCGGCCCGGCACCGGTGTTCGACATCTCGAACCCGCACGCCGATCCGGTGAACCGCCATCGCCCGAACGTCCTTTTGGAGCAAACGGAGCGCATTCCACCACGGGCCGCCCGCCGGCCGCTTTACGCTCCGGCCTGTGAAGCGACTCGTTGCGCTGCTGGTGCTGGCGTTGGCCGCGTGTTCCCCGACTCCTCCTGGCCTGACGCGGTCCTCGACCGCGCCGTCCACATCAGCAGAGCCCGACCAGGCGAACCAGGTCCGAGAAGTCTTCTCCGACTACACGAAAGCCCTCGGCGCCAAGAACGGCGATGCCGTGGCGGCCGTGATGACGAGCGACGCGATCGCCCGCTGGGAGACCTACCGGGTGCACGCGTTGAAGAGCACCGACGCCGACCTCGCGAGTCTCCCGGTCATCGAACGCGCTTTCGTCTACAGCCTGCGCGCGACCGCCGGCCCCTCTCTGGGGACCGCCACCGGCCGCACGGTCCTGATCACGGCGGTCCAGCAGGGCCTGATCACCTTGAGCCTGTCGACCAGGCGCCTGAACGACGACGGCACCATCACCGCCGGCAAAGAGGCCAAGCCCGTGCTGAAGAACCTCGTCCTCGGCACCGGCACGGCGACCGCAGAGCTGGCGTCGGACGACCCCACCGCGCCCGAGATCCCCCAGTCGTTCAAGTTCACGTTCCTGCGCGAGGGCGAGAACTGGAAGATCGACCCGGTCGGTGTGACCGAGCTGGCGGCCTTCACGCTGGAGCAACTGGCCAAGCTCAAGGGCATGACCGCGGACCAGTTCGTGATCGAGTCCTACACCGCCCAGTACGGCGCCGCCCGCGTCGCCGAGATCCGCCAACCACTTGGTGGCTGATCACCACCTGTTCGTCGAGGACCGCGGCGCGCGGGTGCGGTCTGGCTCGCCTTCTCACCAACGACGAACACCGACTCCCTCGTCTTGGAACTCCGCCACATACCGCGGCCACTTCCCACCATTACGTCGTTTTGCGATACAAGGAATCCGGTCCTTGAAGGACGCCGTCGAGTCCACAATGGAGTCATTCAGATCAAACCCGTGCGGCTCACACCGGTGAGCGCTCATCTGGACATGATGAGCGCTTCGCCGCGCCGATCTCGTTGTCTACCAACGTGCCGTACCGCTTCGCTTCGGCTCGTTTCCACGTGAGTTGGGTTGCGAACGTCATGCTGTCGGTGAGCGGGTGGGACAACACCACCGCCGCCGAGCTGAGTGAGTGGCTGCGGACGGAGGCACCTCGACGAGGCGGCCCACCAGCCGATCGGAGCGAACTGTCCGGGCCACAGGGGCGAACTCAGCACTGCGCGTGCTGTGAAGTGCGAAGCCTTGCGGAGCCATCGCGCGGTCTTGTATCTCGGTTCTGCACGGTCCGGCGATGCGCCGCGACCGCCACGAGCGAGGAGGTCCCGATGGCCGCACCAGTGCACGTTGTCGAGATGAGTTCCGCCGAACGCGAGCAGGCGTTCGCCATCTGTCGTGCGCTGGCCGATGAGTTCCGTGCGGCCGGGCCGCGCCACGATGAGGAGAACTCGTTCCCGTACGAGCTGGCCGCGCGAATACGCGAGCTGCGGTTGCCGGGGCTCAACATCCCGAAGCGCCACGGCGGTTGGGGCGCCGATATCGCGACCACCGCACGCTCCGTCGAACTGCTGGCCTACGGCGATCCGGCGATCGCGCTGGCGTTCAACATGCACTGGGGCGTGATCGGCTTCTTCCGCGGCATGTGGAGCGAAGAACACCAGGATCGGTTCTTCCCCGGCGTGGCGCGTGACGGGCACCTGTTCGACGGCGCCTACAGCGAAACCCGTGCGGGCGTGATCGGCTTGGCCGACACCCTCGCGGTACCGGTCGAGGGCGGTTTCCGGGTCAGCGGACGCAAGAGCTGGGGCACCTTGTCGCTGGTGGCCGACTTCCACACGATGAACGCGACGATCACCGAGCCCGACGGCTCACTGCCGACCGACCACGCGGAGCGCGCGGCACGCGAAGTGCTGCTGGTGTGCCCGGCCTCGGCCGATGGCGTGCGGATCGAGAAGACCTGGGACGCGCTGGGCATGCGCGCCACCGGCACCGAGACCGTGGTGTTCGAGGACGTGTTCGTGCCGGCCGCCGACCTGGTGTCGACCCGGTTCCGGCCGGACCTGTTCGCGAACCTGGAATGGCAGACGCTGACCTTCGCGTCGATCTACCTCGGCCTCGCCCGCCGCACCTACGACGAGACACTCGCAATCCTGCGCGACAAACACCTCGGCGCGGTGCCCGAGGCCGCCGACGTCAAGGTCAGCGACCAGCAACTGGTGCAGATCGGCGTCGGCGAGATGTGCGTGCTGATCGAGGCCGCGGCCAACACGATCGAGGTCACCGCCGCACGCCTCAACGAGAACCGCGACCTGCCCGACGACCCGGCACGCCGCCTCGGCTGGCTCGAAATCCCCAAAGTCGTGGCCACCGAGAACGCCATCCGCGTCGTCGACATCGGCATGCGCCTCATCGGCGGTGGTTCCTACCGCCGCGGCCACCCACTGGAAAAGCTCTACCGCGACGCCCGCAGCGGACCCTTCCACCCGCTGACCACCGACCAACTGATGCAACACCTCGGAAGCGCAGAACTGGGCTGACCGCGACGCCTGCGCGTCAGGCGACCCCCAGGCGCGGTTGGGGTCGTGTGACGCGCTGTACTCAGCCAAGGCTGGGGCTGATTCCACGCGTGTCGTCATGTCTCAGTCATGGCGCTTCGGGGCAATCTGCCGCTTCCTCGATGGGTCGCCCGGGGCCTGGACAAGTAGGGTGACTCGCCACGCGTGTCCCCCTGGTGAACGGTCGACAGCATGCAGGGCGGTTGCCATCGCGTATCCAAGGCATGCCAGGACCAGCTACGCACTCGGCCAGGTCGTCACCGCAGACAGCCCCCGCCGCTGACGGCGGCTTCCCGGCTCGTTTTGTCGTCGTGGCCAGAGCAACCCGGTGGCAGGTTCGCGGTGCTCACAAGCCCGGACACCTCGTTGAAAAGCCGACGCTCTGAGCACCATGAATTTGCGACTGTCCATACACAAATAGTGACGATTGCAGACCAGCTTTCCCTGCCGCCGTAACGGTTCTCTCACGAGTGACTACCGACGGCTTTATGCAACTGAGAGTTGTCCTGGCGACGGCGAAGTTAACCCATATGGCCGTTCATCCTGACATCCCCGCAACCTAGGGTCTCATCGCGTTGCACCGTTTGGGGTATATCGAAGAACGTGCATTCTGTGTCACCAGCCGTATTCAGCCGCACACCAGGAGTCAGGCTATATGAGCATCGAATTGGCACTGAAAGAGGCCATGACCATTCCGGGTGCCCTGGGGGTCGCTCTGGTGGACTACGACAGCGGAATGTCCCTGGGCACTATGGGCGGCGGCGAGTGGTTCAACCTCGAGATCGCCGCGGCCGGCAACACCGAGGTCGTGCGCGCCAAACTCCGTGTCATGTCAGCGTTGGCCCTGAACGACACCATCGAGGACATTTTGATCACCCTGGCTCGTCAATACCACCTCATCCGGCTGCTGGCCCCCGCGAAAGGTTCTCCCACGCTGTTCCTCTACCTGGTTCTCGACCGCGAACGCGCCAACCTCGCTCTGGCCAGGCACCACCTCAAGCGCATCGAAACCGACCTGACGGTATGACCGGAGCACAAGCCGAACAAGGCCCCATTCACGGACAGCTGCCGACGCGGACCGCAGCATCCGGCGAGCCACCCGCAGCGCGGCGGTGGCCGTCCGCGAGCAGGTCGCCGTTCGATCCCGACGAGCTGTCACAGGCGCTCGGCGTGATCCGAGGGCAGGTCGACAGAGTGACCGGCCTGCTGGTGGCCACCCTAGACGGACTGGTCCTGTCCAGCGACACGGTAGGCGTCACTCCGGAAAACGTCGCCGCCATGTCCGCCGCGACGATCGGCCTCGCCGGCCAGTTCACCGCTCAAGCCAATATCGGACAACCCCGCACCGCGTTGTTCGAAGGAGACTCCGGCTTCGTCTGCGTCTTCCCGGTCGAATCCTCTCTGCTGCTCGTGGTCTTCGGGGAGAAGGGCATCACCCTGGGGTTGTTCAACGTGGCGGCCAGGCAAGCTTTGGTCCTGGTTCGGCACGCGCTGCTGCGGCAACGAGTGCAGACGGCGAGAGCCACCCGCCGGGCGTACCACGACTACTAGCAGCACAACACAACCGCCGAAGTCCACCGCGGACGTCGGGGAGAGCGACAGCCGGAGCCGAGCGCGGCCTGCACCAAGGAAAGCGGGCCGCACTTCCTGCACGCACGACAACCAGCACGTCGATACCGCTCCGGGTCGTGTGAGGCAAGCTGCTGCCCTCAAGGCTCCGCCGTGACAACGGCCTGGGAAGCGGTTGCACTTGTGGGCGTCGTTGCCGCCCCCGATTGCGGTCGCGAGCGTCCACCCAGATTGATCGCGTCTTGAATGCCGAGGTTGAGGCCGGTGCCGCCGGCAGCGAAGACGTGTGCCGCGTCGCCGACCAGGGACACGCGGCCTTCGCGGTGCCGGTCGGCGACTCGGGTGTTGCTGCCGTTGATCCGCCTCAGCACGTGCGGGCCGTCGCCTGGTAGCGCTTCGGGACCTCGGCGCCGAGCACCCGTTTGATGCCGGCCTGCATCTCGTCCAGGGGCATGGGCTCGTCGGACTAGGGCTGATCCCACTCGACGGTGGTCACCAGCGCTGGGAGGCCGGGCAGCGGCGCGGAGGAGAAGCCGCCGTGCGGACCGGCAGGAACGGCAGAACGGGTCCGCTGCCGCTGGTCGACCGATCGTAGGTGACGCCGGAGAAGCCGATGCCGACTGCTGTCGCTCCGCTCAGATTCAACCCGTACGCACTCTCACGCCGCTGCGGGCGTTCGTGCGACGAGGTTGCCCATGATCGGTGTCTGTCACGATGACCTGGTGACCACGACAACTCGGAGCCTGCGACTGATCGGGTACTGGCTCGGTCCCCACTCGCCTGGATGGCCTGATGTCCGGGCGTTCATCGATCCGTCCCCAGACGCCGCACAGCGCGATCGAACAGTCGCCTATCTTCGCTCCGGGACTGTGTTCATCGCTTTCGCCGGCAAGTCGATCTGTCGCTTCTGCGGCCGGGACAACGGGAGTACCGAGCTGACCGATGGCGTGAACTTCGTCTGGCCTGATGGGCTCCTCCACTACGTCGAAGACCACGACGTCAGGCTTCCGACTGAAGTCACCGCGGCAATGGCCGTTCCCCCACTACCAGTGGACGTCGACCAGTTGACGCACCACCTGCTCGAGACGAATGAGGTGACCATCGACGAATACTGGTGGCGCGACATCGACGGACGATGAAGCAGGGCCGGCGCGAAGCGGCCCCCACCACCAGCCGGCCGCTGACGTCCGCTCATGCCGCTGTGCGTGAGAACAGCACTGCCCTAAAGCCTGGGACCGCGAAACTGGAAATCGCCTGTGAGCCATCGCAAGAACACTCGTGACCGATCAACGTAGGTGCGTACGGAGTTGTCAGCCAGCCCGGCGCTTCGGGCCGCCTGCTCAAACCGCTCCAGCTCTTCATTCAGGTCTTCGATCGTCCACGTCTCCCTCATATGACGATGCTGACCGGCTCCCCAGTTCTTGCGCAACGGCTTGGACACCCTCGCTGGCCACGGCACCGGACCGCGCATCGGTTGGTCTGGCCTCGCGGTCTGATGCGAGGCTGGCGTGCTCATTGCGTCACCGCATCTTGCACCTGCAGCGCTTCGCGTATGTCGTTCTGCCCCACGAACGGCCGAGACGCTGCATGACGCGTTTCAGCCCGCTGACGCCAAGACGCAGAGCCTCCGCAGCAAGTGCTTGAATCGGGTAGAACCTGCCGCGGCGAGACACAGCTTCGACAAAGATCGAACATCCGCTCATGCCGCTGATCGCTTCATTTCGAGCACGCTCTCGCCGAGGAGAGGAAGCGGCGGGTGCGGGAGTGACGTCAAGCGGCCGGAGGCCGGTATCCACCTCGAGTACGGGCCTCTGGCCGTTCGTACCGACGCGCCTGAATGCGAGCACTGCGTTCGTTCGCCTCGGCGCAGAATGATCTCTCGCGGATCCGATCTCATTCCGGCTCGCTCGGCCCAATCGACCTGCCCGCCGTCCTCTGGGGCGAGCGGAGCTATATGGAGGATGTCGAACCCGAGTCGCTAGCAGAGTGGACCGCCGCGCTGGACGCACACCTGCGGCTGTGGGTGGACCACCTCAACCGCACGGTCGTCGCCGAGACCGGCGACGACCTGGCCGAGTACGCGATGTGGCAGCCGGACGGCACGGCCGCCACGCTGATCACCCTCCACGTCGTCCCGCCGCTGCGGCGCCGCGGGCTGGGCCACCGGCTGCTGGAGCGCTTCGCCGACGACGCCCGCGCGGCCGGGCACACCGTGCTGAACCTCGGTGTGCACGAACGCAACCCGGCCCGCTTCCTCTACCCGGCGACCAGGTATGCACAGACCGGTTGCTGTGCAACGGCTTTGAAGACCTGCTGGCGACAGCCAGCCACCAGAGCGGCGGTTCTGCAGCGGGCAGCTCGTCGAAGCAGGCTGCGGCGTCGGCGAGCTGGTCAGTGAATTGATCGATCGTGCCGGCTCGTAACCTGGTAGTGGCCCGGTCGCACGGCTACATGAACCTTGAAAGGCCACCCTCAACCCAATTCCCCGTGAAGGCAGCCGGCTGACGAGTAGGATTGAGTTCAATAGGCTTGCCATGCCCGAAAACAACTCCGGTCCACGGCCTGAGTTGCCGTCTTGGGCCCAGCACGGTGTTCGACAAGGTCCGGATCACGCAGGTTCATCGCACCTGGTGACGTGCGGGCCGTGGCCACTCGAGCACACGTGCCGTCGAATCTTCTGAACGCAGTAACACCGTACAGCCGTTCGGAGACTACTCACCCAGGATGTTCGGCTCCGAAGGGTGCGGTGGATGATCAGGAAGATAGACGGTGTGCAGTCAGTGCTCTCGCTTGTCGACCACGTCGTCGAGCACAGACCCTCACTGCCGCCACTGGTCATCGCCATCAGCAGCGCGGATGGCAGCGAGGCCCGCACGCTCCTGGATGGCTACCGCGAGAGGCTCTGCGACATCGACGGAGTCGCGCTGGTGCCCCACGCACACGCCGATGCGGTGACTGCGGCGGTGGCCGGGGCCTCGGCGCATTCCCCGGACGTCGGTCTGCTCGACGAGCTCGCGAAGCAGCTGAAGGCCTCCATCCCGCGCGGCGCAGGGAAGAACTGGCGGGCGAGGCGATTCCAGCTCATCCTGGATGTCCTCACCGCGGCCGACGAGATCACCACGACGACCACGGAAGCCACGCGCGAAGCGTTGCACGACCAGCTCTACGCACGGTGGGAGAAGAGGAACCAGCTCCTCACCTGGACCCGCACGCTAAGCCAGGCCGACCTGCCGACCAAGGTCCTCGGGATCGTGCTGGCCGTGCTGTTCGGCGGCCCGAGCCGCTGGCTCTTCGGCAGGCGGCTCAACCGGCGCGGGCTGCGCTGGTTCGGCGAGCACGTGAAGAAGGCGACCGGTCGCGGTGGCGACTTCCTCGGCCAGGCCGTGTACCTGTTTCCGGGCAGCGGGCTGGCGGACGTTGCCACGCTGCAACGACGTGTCCTGTTCGACGCGCTGCTGCACGACGTCGCGTTGTTCACACAGCGCAGGAGATTCCTGCCGAGCCGCCGGCGCAGGCGGTGGACACCGGTACTCCTGCTGGACGCCACGGACCCGGTCGCTGCCAGTCTGGTGACCCTCTACTCCGACCTCACCGCTCAGGCGAAGGTCATGCCGCTGTTGGTGGTCGCCGCAGTGTCCGAGAACGCGATCGGCGACGAGGCGCTGTGGGAGATCGACGAGGCCGTGACGAGACTGCGGGCCGTGGTGGAGAAGCGCGAGGAGCGGCGGCGGATCGCGCTGCGCCTGCCGGACGAGGCCGGTTCCTCGACCAACGGGCACGTTACGCCGCAGATCCCCGGCCGGGCGTCGGCACTGGCACCGCTCGTGCTCACCCTGTCACTAGTGCTTGCGGGCACCGCTTTCGCCGCGCACGAGGTCGTGCTGGGCGGGTGCTCCGACACCAAGGTCGTGGACGGGACGGAGGAACGCGTCGGAATCATCGAGAGCGGCTGCAGCTTCGGCCAGCCTGGTACCGCCGCGCCGGGCGTGCCGAGTCTCACCGCCCTGGAGGACCAGGTCTTCCTCAACAACGAGGCGGTTGACGCGATGGAAACGGCCGACGGGAAGCAGCGGTACTTCCGCGAGGTGATCTTCTTCGCACCGCTCACCCGCCCGGACACCGCCGAACGCACCGCCCCTCCCAACGCCATCTGGCAGCTGCGCGGCGCCGTCAACGCCCAGCGGGAGCACAACGAGAAAGCCAGAGTCGACGGCGAGCTGGTGCCACTCAAACTCTTGCTGGCCAACAGCGGCGACAGGTTCTCCCAGGGCGCCTGGGTAGCGGAGAAAATCGCCGCCCGACCGCGGTCGCGGGGCGGGGAACTGGCCGCCGTGATCGGCATCTCGCAGAGCCGCAAGGAGACCGGTGACCTGATCCGCGACCACCTCGGAGGGATTCCGGTGATCGGCGCCAGCATGTACGGCGGCAAGATGACCGACCGCAACCCCAACATGTTCCTCACCTCACCGTGGAACGAGGCGTGGGCGGACCAGATGAAGACCTGGCTCGGCGGCCGGCCTGCCTCGATCGTCTTCGACCCGGACGACGAATACTTCAGCCGCGACCTGCGCGACCTGCTGGCCAACCGAGGCATCGGCTCGCAGAGCGACAACGTCGAGGTTCGGGAGCAGGGCAACGACGTCGACTTCTCCGGCTCGCTGTCGGCGATTTGCGAGAAGAACCTGGTCCCGGTGCTGACCAACCGCGCGGACCAGATCCTGAAGTTCCTCTCCCGCATGGACGGCATCAAAGCCTGCAAGAACAAGACCGGGATGCCGGTGCTCGCCGGCCCCGGCCTGGTCGTCGAAGCAGCCAAGGGCTCGCTCGCGAAACGATATTCCTGGGCAGAGATCACGATGCTGTGCCTCGCCGCGAACCCGGTGGAGAGCGAGGAGTCCACCGGACGCGACGCGTTCCAGTTCGCCGCCTTGGCCGTGCGCGAGGCGAGGAGAGCAGCCGGTGAGCTGTGGGAGCCCGTGGTCGTTCGGACGGAGCTGGAGAAGTCCACCGTCTTCGCGGACGCGGGCTTGCACCAGCTGAACGATCGTGGCGCGACCGGCCGCATCAAGTTCGTCCGGGTGAACTAGGGCCTCTCCGGCACCACCGCTGGTGTGGCTGGTAAGCGGGTCACCGACTGGTCTTCCGGCAAACAGATCCGGCAACCGCACCGTCCCATCGTCGCCGATCATCTGCCAGGCGTAGTGACGCTGTGTTGGCGGGGCGCGACCTTCAGCGGTGCCACGTGCCGATGAGGAGGACGCGGTGATCGCCAGCGACTGATGCACACCAGGGCTTCCACATCGTGGTGCTCTGCACGACTCAGTCCCGGTTGTCGAACATCAGCAGTTCGATCAGGTAACAGGCGAGCTCACCGTCCGCGGTGCGACCGATCCAGGTCGGGTAGACGCCGTCGCTTCCGATCTTGAACCCCACGGTCTCGCGGCCCTCGTCGTCCTCCGACGAGGCCAGCCCGCCGCCGAAGTCCAGGTCGATCTTGGCGGTGTCGACGAACTCGAGGTAGGTGCCTGTCTCGTGCAGTTCCCGGAGGTACCTGGCGTCGATCAGGTTCCCCTCGGCGCCGTCCACGGCGAACCCGAAGAAGCCGTCCTCGCCCAGCTCCGCCGGGTCTTGACCGGGCAGCAGCGCCATGCTCCACGACGCGACCGGCGCATCACGGACGACCAGTCTCACCGCTAGCGGATCCGGCTCCCCGGCCTCGGGGAGCAGCGAGTAGAGCAGCACCGGATAGCGGCCGGGCGGAGCGATGTCGGTGAACCCGATTCCCTCCCAGCGCCATCCGGAGGCGACCACCTCGCCGGAGGGCAGGTGCAGGTCGGCGCGCAGCGGTTCGCTGACCGTGCCCGACCCGGACATCAGGATGGCCCGGGAACCCGGAACCAGACGTCGGTCGAAGTCCACCGGTGTCAACGGCATGGGGGAACCCTACTGGTGGCGCGTGGAGCGCTGAGCCGACGTTTCAGTTGGCGGCGGAGCAGGTCACGGCCGGGCGTTCGGGTTCGGGACCGGCGGCGACGAAGCCGAACGAGGTGGTTGTCCCGGCGGCGAGCACCGCGTTGTAGCCGGCGTTGGTGACGGTCACCGAGCCCGCGTTCTGGGTCAGGGTGCCGTTCCACAGGGTGCCGATGGTGTGGCCCGCGGCCGGCTGCCACGTGATGGTCCAGCCGGTCAGGCCTCCTGAGCTGGTGTTGCCCACGGTCACCTCGACCTGGTAGCCGCCCGGCCACGAGTTGGTCACCTCGTAGCGGGCGGCACAAGCGGCCGTGGTCGGCGCCGGGGTGGGCTCGCTCTGGGCGCTGCTGCCGGGCCGGTCGCCCTGCACGACGACGCCGATCACGACACCGGCGGCGACCAGGACGGCCCCACCGGCGGCCATCGCGATCACCCGGCGGGGCAGGTGGCGGCGGGCGGGCAGCATCTGCGTCCCGCTCTTCGGGGGCGCGGCGGGCAGCGGCAGTCCCTCGGCGACCGCCGCGAGCAGTTTGTGGGCCTCGGCCATCGTCGGCCGCTGGGCCGCGTCACGGCGCAGCAGGCGCAGGAGCACCTCGCCGAGCCGGCCATCCGGCCGCGGCGGCTCGAACTCTCCCCGGACCACGCGTTGCAGCAGCGCGTAGGGGTTGTCGTCCACACCGAACGGCGGTGTGCCCTCCAGTGCCGCGTAGAGGGTCGCGCCGAGGGAGAACACGTCCGAGGCGAACGTCGCCGCCTCGCCCGCCGCCACCTCCGGCGCGAGGAAGGCTGGCGTGCCGACGATCGTGCGGGCGTCGGTCACCGTGCCCTCGCCGACCGCGCGGGCGATGCCGAAGTCGGTGATCTTCGCGATGCCGTCCTCGGCCAGCAGGACGTTGAACGTCGAGACGTCCCGGTGCACGATGCCCTCCGCGTGCGCCGCCGCCAGCGCGGAGGCGACCTGCCTGCCCACGGCCGCGACCACGCCCGGTGGCAGCGCACCCCGTTCGGCGATCAGCGCCGCGAGGCTGCGGGAGGGCAGGTACTCCAGCACCAGGCAGGGCCTGCCGTCGTGCTCGACGACCTCGTGCACCCTGATCGCGTGCGGGTGCCGCAGGCGGCCCGCGACCCGGCCCTCGCGCAGCATCTGCGCCACCGCCTCCGGGGACCGCCGGTCGGTGCTGAGCAGTTTGAGCGCGACCACGCGGTCGCGTTGCTCGTCGCGGGCCTGCCAGACCACCCCCATGGATCCCTGCCCGATGGACGACACCAGCCGGTACCGCCCGGCGACGACCTCACCCTCTTCTGGCACGGGCCGACGCTACTTGGCCGAGCCGATCATCGGCCACCTCCTCCGCGCATCGCGGTGCGCGGTTCCCACCCGACGCCTCAGCGGCAACGGCGGCTGGAATATCCGTGCTGCCGCGTAACACCCTGCTCACCCGCCCAGACATCAGCGGTGGTGTCCGCGCGAACAGAGGGTGTGCCGATGAAAATCGACCTGTTCAACGAGATCCAGAACCCCGGCCCCGCCCCCGAGCAGTTCCGCTTCCGCCAGGCCCTCGACCAGGCCCGTCTCGCCGACGAGCTCGGCTACGGCTGCTGGTGGCAGGTCGAGCACCACGGCGCCGGCGAGTTCAGCCTGTCCTCCGCGCCCGAGCTCCTGCTCGCCGCCCTGTCGCAGCAGACCTCCCGCATCCGCCTCGGCCACGCCGCCGTGCTCGCGCCCGGCCGCTTCAACCACCCGATCCGCGTCGCCGAACGCGCCGCCACCCTCGACCACCTCAGCGGCGGCCGCGTCGAACTCGGTCTGACCCGCTCCACCATCCCCGAGTGGAACCTGTTCGGTGTCGAGCCCGCCGACGCGCGCGCCCAGACCGCCGAGGCGTTCGGGATGGTGCCGAGGATGTGGACGACCGACCGGTTCTCCCACACCGGCGCGCACTACCAGATCCAGGAAGTCTCGATCGTCCCCAAGCCCCTGCAGAGCCCGCACCCGCCGCTGTGGCAGGCCGCCGCCTCCCCCACCTCCTTCGAGGAGGCGGGCCGCCGCGGCGTCGGCGTGCTCGGCACCACGATCTGGGAGTCCCTCGACCGGGTCGCTCGCATGATCGACCTCTACCGCGCCGCCGCGGCCGAGTGCACCTCGCCGGCCGGCAGCTTCGTCAACAACCAGGTCGCCTACTTCACCTTCGTGCACTGCGCCGAGACCGACGAGCAGGCCATGCGCAACGGGGCAGCGGCGGCCGCGGCCTGGTACACGGTGACGGCGTTGCGCTTCTTCAACGCCGCCGCCGAGTTCGCGGCGACCATGCAACGCCACCAGGACATCCTCGCGGCCGGTGGCGGTGGCCTCACCGGCCGGTTCCTGCGGGCCGAGGCCGATGCCGCGCCCACCGACGCCCAGCTGGTGATCGGCCGGATCATCCAGGGCGAGGACGTGCCTGAGGACGAGCTGTTCGAGGTGCTGTCGGCGCAGCAGTCGCTGATCGTCGGCAGCCCGGACACGTGCCGCAGGAAGCTGCGGGCCTACGCCGACCTCGGCATCGACCGGTTGATGTGCCTGCAGCAGATCGGCCCCATCGGTGCCGACGAGGTGATGACGAGCATCAGGCTGATCGGAGGGCTGATCCCCGAGTTCGACCGGTCCTGACGCGGTGCGCGAACGCCGGGTGATCGCGCGCCGGCGACGTTCACCCGGCCCGGAACGGCCTGAGGATGGCGCGGACCTGGTCCGCCGCGCCCCAGTCGTGGTCGAACATGGCGATGAGGGCGAGGCTTTGGCGCAGCTGGACCAGGGGCATCCGGGCGCGCCAGCCGGCGTCCAGGCCGGTCAGCTCCGCGTACACGGAGAAGAACCGCTCCGCCTCCGGTGGGTGCGGCGAGCACCACAGGTGGGCCAGGTCGACCTCGGCCCAGGTGTAGGAGACGGCCGGGTCGATCACCGCGGGCCCGCCGCCCGCGGTGGCGAGGACGTTCTGCGCCCACAGGTCGCCGTGGGTCAGGCAGGCCGGGTTCGCCGGCAGCAGGTCGGGCAGCCGCGCGCAGAGCCGTTCCAGGGCCCGCCGGTCCCGTTCGTCCAGCGCCGCCCTGACCCGCCGCTCCGGCAACCAGCGCAGCAGGCGGTTGCGCGCGAAGAACTCGTGCCCGTCGGCGGTCCACGTGTTCACCTGCCGGTAGCGGCCGAGCCAGTTGTCGCGCTCCCAGCCGAACCGGTCGTGCACCGTGGAGGTGTGCAGCCGGGCGAGTGCGTGGGCGAGCTGTTCCCAGAACGCCTCCTCCGCCGGTCGTTCCCGCAGGACCGACAGCACCAGCAGGTCCTGCGTCGCGAGGACGACCTCGGGGGTGACGAGCCCGCCGCGGTCGCGCAGGGCGTGCAGGCCTTCCGCCTCGGCCGCGAACAGGTCGCCAGCGGGCACCTCGGCGAACGACTTGACGAACAACCGGGAGCCGTCGCGCCGGACGACGATGCCGGCGACCGCGGCGAGCCCGCCCTCGACCGGTTCCACCGCCGTGACGTCGTCGACTCCCGCGGCGTGCAGGCGGTGCAGCAGCAGGGAGGCGGTCACCGGGCTGCCAGCTTCGCCGAGATCGGTTCGAGCCGCGGGGGGCGCGGGGCTGGCGCCCCCCCGGGCCCCCCCGCGGGCGGCGGGGGGGGCCCGGGGGGGGGGAGGGCCGCGACCCCAATGGGGGGGAATAT